>CAYFLF010000094.1:0-7022 GCA_964343725.1 uncultured Bordetella sp. | reverse complement strand
CAGCCTTTGAGCTTGGATGCTTTTGGAGAGCCTCTGCACAACTTCCCCGCGTTTACAGCGAGTGTGTGCAATCTCAACCCCACCAGCCGTGGCACGGTGAATATTGTGAGCCCCCGTTTTTCGGATGCGCCCAAGATCGCGCCCAATTACTTGAGCACCGATGCAGACCGCAAAGTCGCCGCAGATTCTTTGCGGGTGACGCGCCGTATCGCGGCCCAACCTGCTTTGGCCAAATACCAGCCCGTGGAATGGAAGCCCGGCGTGCAGTACCAAAGCGACGAAGACCTTGCGCGTTTGGCGGGTGACATTGCTACCACCATCTTCCACCCTGTCGGCACGGCGCGTATGGGACGCGTCGATGACGCGCAAGCCGTGGTCGACCCAGAACTGCGTGTGCGCGATGGACGTGGCGGCGTAGTGCGCGGCCTGCGGGTCGTAGATGCCAGCGTGATGCCCACGATTACCAGTGGCAACACCAACAGCCCCACCTTGATGCTGGCCGAAAAAGCCGCGCAGTGGCTGGCGCACGAAGCGCTCGCCAATCCTTAATCTCTCACGGGTTAGCCCGCAAGGGAAACTCCTAGGCCCCATTTAGGTGCGTCCCGCTTAAAGTTCGTCCACTCGCAACCGTGGCATGTCGCAGTTGCAGAGGGTTTGAGGAGACAGATAACAAGCTCTGACTATCAGGGTGATTTGAAAAGGCACTGGATAACTCCGGTGCCTTTTGCTTTTCAGACCACAATCTAAGAATGGAACTTGTATTAGCCACCCTGGCTTCAGCGCTTGCGGGGTTTATTGATTCAATCGTGGGTGGCGGGGGGCTGGTGTTATTACCCGCGCTTTTTGCGCTCTACCCTAGTGCTACACCAGCCACCTTGTTTGGCACCAATAAAAGCGCCTCGGTCTGGGGCACCACATTTGCCGCATGGCAGTTCAGCCGGCGTGTCGCCATCGACTGGTCCGTCATGCTGCCCGCCGCCTGCTTGGCAATGGCGGGTTCTTTTATAGGGGCTTGGTGGGTCACACTGATCTCGCCAGACTTTTTGCGTCAATTACTGCCCTTGGTCTTGGGCGCTGTTTTGTTGTACACCTTGTGGCGAAAAGACATGGGGCGCGAACATATGCCGCGATTTAGTGGACGCGCAGAGTTACTCGCAGCTTGCTTTGTTGGCTTGGTGATTGGTTTTTACGATGGATTTTTTGGGCCAGGCACAGGCAGCTTTTTTGTCTTCTTGCTGGTGCGCTGGTTGGGATACGACTTCTTGAATGCCTCGGTGGCGGCTAAGTTGCTCAATCTCTCTAGCAATGCTGCCGCTTTGGTTTTGTTTGCAATCAAAGGCCATGTTTGGTGGCATTTAGCCTTACCCATGGCTTTAGCCAATGTTGCTGGAAGTTTGTTTGGCGCGCGTTTGGCTTTAAAACACGGTGCAGGGTTTGTGCGGGTGATGTTTTTGGTGGTAGTTAGCGCATTAATCTGTAAAACCGGTTTTGACGCCTATATACGCTGAGCGTCATCGAATAATTAGTCAAGGCTTTGCTGGCATGGGCACTGAGGTCGTCGTGATATTTTTAGGTGGCCAAGGCACACTGGCTAGATCGCGAGGCTTACCGATAGGTCGGGTAGCTTGCCCTTTTTGAACCGCCGCGATGTCTTCTTCAGAGGGGTACTGACCCAAGATGACAAAGTCAAACACACGCCTGGCAATTGGTGCTGCGTTTTGCGCACCAAAGCCTGAGTTTTCTACCACCATGGCAAGTGCTACTTTGGGCTCGTCAGCTGGCGCAAACGCAATATACAAAGCGTGGTCGCGCATACGTTCATCCACAGTGGCAGCGTTGTATTTTTCGTTTTGCTTGACGGTATAGACCTGCGCGGTTCCTGTTTTGCCCGCACTCACGTACTGCGCACCGACAAAGCTAGAAGCCGAGGTGCCTTCTATGTTCACACCAATCAAGGCGCGCTTGATGACATCTAAGTTTTCGGGTGAGAGTGGTAACTGTCCGATAGGTTCTTTTGCTACGGGGGTCGGCGCTTTGGTTTCTACATCCAATACTTCACGCACGATATGGGGTTTCATCTTCAAACCATGGTTGGCTATCGTGGCGGTTGCGTGCGCAAGTTGCAACATGGTGAAACTGTTGTAACCCTGACCAATACCCAGGGAGATCGTTTCACCTGAATACCAGCGTTGTTGTTCGGCTTTTTTATAGGTCGTGCGCTTCCATTCGGTCGAGGGCAAAACACCACGCGATTCGCCCAAGATATCAATGCCTGTGATTTGGCCAAATCCAAGCGGCTTCATATGTTCGTAAATTAAATCGACGCCCATATCGCGCGCCAGCGTGTAGTAGTAGGTGTCGCACGATTCCACTATCGACTTGTACATGTCCACCACACCATGCCCACCTTCTTTGTCATCGCGAAAGCGGTGGTTACCAAACATGAAAAAACCAGGGTCTGAAATCAACGCTTTTTCGGAACGCTTACCCGATTGCAATGCCGCCAACGCCATGAAAGGCTTGTAGGTGGAGCCTGGTGGGTAAGTACCGCGCAATGCGCGGTTAAGCAAGGGCTTATCGATGGATTCGTTCAAAGCCTGCCAGTTGTCTGCATCAATACCGTCTACAAACAAATTCGGATCGAAAGTAGGTTTGCTGACAAAGGCCAACACCTCGCCCGTTTTGGGATCCAACGCAACCAAAGCGCCTCGGCGCGATCCATATAGGTCTTCGATCAATTTTTGTAGCTTGATGTCGATCGACAACACCACGCTATTGCCTGGCACTGATTGGCTGCTGTTGAGTCGGCGCACAGCGCGTCCACCAGCAGATGTTTCCATTTCTTGCACGCCGGTGATGCCGTGCAATTGGTTTTCGTAGCTTTGCTCAACGCCTAATTTGCCGATGTATTCGGTACCGCGGTAATTGCCTGCATCTTCAGACTCTTCGATCTTGGCTTTTTCGCTGGTATTGATGCGCCCGATATAGCCAATCACATGGCTGGCAAGCTGCTCATAGGGATAGTTTCGAAACAAGCGCGCACGAATTTCAACGCCTGGAAATCGATAACGCTGTGCTGCAAATCGCGCAACTTCTTCTTCCGTGAGTCGGTTGCGAATCGGGACAGAATCAATGCTTTTAGATTCTTCCACTTGCTTTTTAAATCGACGCTTGTCACGCGGTTGAATATCGATGATGCTTGAGAGTTGTTCGATCACTTCTTCAACTGGGGCCACCACTTTGGATGGCGTGATCTCCAAGGTATAGGCTGAATAATTGGTAGCCAACACCACCCCGTTACGGTCCATGATGACACCACGGTTTGGCACGATAGGCACGATCGCCGTGCGATTGCTCTCTGCGGCTGCATTGAGTTCGTCATAGCGAATGACTTGCAAATAAAACAAGCGCAAGCTCAACACACCAAAAGCCGCCAAGATCGCAAATGTCACTACCACCACACGCGACCTGAATCGGTTCAGGTCCATTTGGATGTTGCGAATCACATTCATAGTGGGCGATGTGCGTCTGGGTTAGGTGCCCGCCTTTGTGGTGCTAGCAAGATCACACTCATGATGGGCCACAGCGCGGCCTCTAGTAACGGTGCCAAAAACAAGGACCAGCCTGGAAACAAAGCCCCAGAGGCCATGCGCACCGTCAACTCCAATGCATGCGCCGTCAAAAACAAAGGCAGCACTTGCATGGCTTGTGAAGGCACAGTGAACCACAGCAACCGGCGATGGATCATGAGCGAGAAAAATCCTAAAGCGGTGTAGGTCAATGCATGTTGGCCCATCAAGGTGGCTTGGTGCACATCGCTTGCAACACCAAAGAAAAATGCCACGCCGATACCCACCAATCGCGGCTGGTGAATGCACCAAAACACCAAAGTCACCGCCAGAAAATCAGGTGTCCACGCAGCATTGCCCACCATGCTGATATTGATCAACATATTGACCAACAAAGCCAATAGCAAAGTTGTCAATACAAACAAAGGGTTGGCAGGCAACAACAGTTGCTGGCCGCGCGGCATGATCATCGGCGACCCCCTTTGATTGCACCCAAAGGTTGCGGCTTTTCAATCACGGGGCGCGGATGTATCTGATCTGTGAGCGGCTCAATCACCATCACATGTCGAGCACCCTGCACATGACCAACGGGTTCACACAAGATGCGCGCAAAAGCAGTTTCGGCACGACGTTCAACCTTGGTCACGGTACCCACTGGCACACCGGGTGGATACACACCATCGACACCGCTGGTCGTGAGCTGATCACCCACTTCAATGTCTGCGTTGGTCGCCATAAACCGCAGTTCCATCAAAGGCGCTCCACCAGACTCGCCATACGCCACACCGCGCGCACCTGTGCGGGTATTGAGGACAGGAATGGAATGCTCTCGGTCTGTGACCAAAGTCACCTCACTCACCAAGGGCAAAACACGCGTCACTTGCCCCAAGATGCCATGCTCGTCCATCACAGGGGCACTTTGCTTGACGCCGTTTGTCATGCCTTTATTGATGATGAGTTTGCGGGTGTAAGGGTCTGCTGCGTCATACAAAACTTCAGCGACAAAACCAGCCGTGTTGAGTCGTTCTTGCAAATTCAACAAGGCTCTGAGTTGTTGGTTCTCTAGGGCGAGTTGCTCCACTTGTGCGGCACGCTGGGCTTGTTGCAACAATTTTTGTCGCACATCCTTGGTATCGGCTTGCGCTTCTTGTAGAGACTGCAAATATTCACCGCTGTATTGCGCCCAAGCTTGCGGGCGCATGGCCAGCCACTGCACAGGGTAGAGCGCAACCGATAAAGTTGCACGCAATGGTTGCGTCACATTAAAGCGTACATCTGCAACCATCAACAAAACAGAGAGGGCACTGAAGAACAGCAGTTTGGAGATTGCTGAAGGCCCTTGCTTAAAAAAGGCCGGGGGGGTTCTATCTAGGGTGCCCAGTGGCACAGCGTTATTCGCTCGTGAAGATGGAACCTAAACGGTCCATACGTTCTAGTGCCAAACCACATCCACGCACCACGCAAGTGAGTGGGTCTTCGGCCACCAACACTGGTAAGCCTGTTTCTTCCGCCAACAAGCGGTCGAGGTCACGCAACAATGCGCCGCCACCTGTGAGCATCATGCCGCGCTCGGCAATATCGGCACCGAGTTCTGGCGGAGTTTGCTCCAATGCGTTTTTCACGGCCGACACGATGTTGTTGAGTGGATCGGTCAAAGCTTCCAAGATTTCGTTAGAAGAAATCGTGAATGAACGCGGCACACCTTCAGACAAATTACGGCCCTTGACTTCCATTTCTTTGACTTCAGAACCAGGGAAGGCCGAACCAATTTTTTTCTTAATGGCTTCGGCAGTGGGTTCGCCAATCAACATACCGTAGTTGCGACGGATGTAATTGATGATGGCTTCGTCAAATTTGTCACCACCCACACGCACACTGCCTTTGTAAACCATGCCGCCTAAAGAAATGACACCAACTTCTGTGGTGCCGCCACCGATATCGACCACCATCGAACCAGACGCATCCGACACGGGCAAGCCAGAACCAATCGCAGCGGCCATCGGTTCTTCAATCAAGTAGACCTCTGATGCACCAGCACCCAAGGCAGATTCACGAATCGCGCGACGTTCAACTTGGGTAGAACCACAAGGCACGCAAATGATGATGCGAGGGCTTGGCTTTAACACCGAACGTGGATGCACCATCTTGATAAATTGCTTGAGCATTTGCTCAGTCACCGTGAAGTCGGCGATCACACCGTCTTTCATCGGACGAATTGCTTCGATATTGCCAGGCACTTTGCCCAACATCGCTTTTGCTTCATGACCCACTGCTTGTATGGTCTTCTTACCTTGTGGACCACCTTCGTGGCGAATCGACACAACGGACGGTTCATCTAACACGATACCGCGGTCACGAACATAAATCAGGGTATTGGCGGTACCTAAGTCAATTGCCAAGTCGGTAGAGAAATACCGACGAAAAGATCCAAACATGGCCGTCCTCAAACGAAGCGCGCAATCGCGAACACAAAGGCGAGATAATACCGCAACACTCGTAAATCACGGGTTTTCTGCTTCATTCACCATGTCTTTGACCACCCTCGATATCCAACGCATCGCCAATTTGGCGCGCTTAGCATTACAACCTGAAGAAGAAGCGCGCATGCTTGACAAAATCAATAATTTCTTTGGCATCGTCGAACAAATTAGCGCTGTCGACACCACTGGTGTCATTCCCATGGCGCATCCAGTAGACGCCATGCGCGATAGCCCAGAAATAGCACTTCGCTTGCGCGCGGACACCGTTAGTGAACCGAACCAACGCGAAATCAATCAACTAAGTGCCCCTGCCGTTGAAAAAGGTTTGTTTTTAGTTCCTAAAGTGATTGAGTGAGTTGCAATCGATGACAAACTCGACCCAAGAACTCCATTTGCAAAGTTTGAGCGAGCTCGCTTCTACATTGCATACCAAAAAAGCCAGCGCTGTTGAAGTTGCGCAACATTTCTTGAAACGTATTCAAGCAGATTCCACTGGTGCTTTTTTAAATGTGAATGAAGAAGCCACTATGGCCCAAGCGCAAGCCAGCGACGCGCGACTAGCTGCTGGTCATGGTGGATGCTTGGAAGGTGTGCCGATTGCACATAAAGACGTGTTTGTGACACGCGACTTCATCACCACTGCAGGCTCCAAAATTTTGACGAACTACCGCTCGCCATTTGATGCCACCGTCGTGCAAAAACTGGCCAATGGTGTGGATGGGCAAATTGGTGCTGGCATGGTCACGTTGGGCAAACTCAATTGCGATGAGTTCGCCATGGGTTCTGGCAACGAGAACTCGGCTTTTCATCCTGTTCGAAATCCTTGGGACACAGCACGCGTTCCTGGCGGCTCTTCTGGCGGTAGCGCTGCCGCTGTTGCCGCACGATTAACGCCTGCTGCAACAGGAACCGACACGGGTGGTTCCATTCGTCAACCAGCCAGCTTCTGCGGCATCACTGGCATCAAACCAAC
>CAYFLF010000093.1:0-7341 GCA_964343725.1 uncultured Bordetella sp. | reverse complement strand
CGGGGAAACTGCTTAATCAACTTAAAGCAAATCTTGGTTAGTTTGCGGGCGATAATTAAGCTAAACGCCTTAACCAAAGCTAGCTACCCAGAAAGCCGCTCCTCGGAGCGGCTTTTCTTTTGATTTCCCCAGCAAACGCACCACTTATCCACAGCTTTATCCTCATGCTATGAGCTTGTCAGCGCGTAGGATGTACGTTTTACAAAATCACCATGTCTGCCGTTTTATCTAACTTCGACGAAGGCTTTTCAGCCGATCAGCAAATTGCGCAATTGCGTATTCCGCCGCATTCGATGGAGGCGGAATCCAGTGTCTTGGGCGGTTTATTACTAGATAACAAATCGTGGGAGTTGGTGGCTGACTTGTTGTCTGAAGGTGTGTTTTATCGCTATGAACACCGGCAGGTGTTTTTGGGCATTAGCGCACTGATCAACGCATCTCGACCCGCGGACGTGATCACGGTCTACGAATATTTGCAGTCCATTGGAAAAGCTGAAGAAGTCGGTGGCCTTGGGTATTTGAATGCCCTTGCGCAATACGTACCCAGTGCCAGCAATATTCGCCGTTATGCAGAAATCGTGCGTGAACGCGCTATTTTGCGCAAACTGGTGACGGCGAGTGATGAGATAGCAACCAATGCTTTCAACACACAAGGTAAACCCGTTCCACAAATATTGGACGAGGCTGAGCAAAAAATCTTCCAGATAGGTGAAGAGGGATCTCGCTTAAAGCAAGGCTTTCAAAACATGGATCAGTTGGCCGTGATTCTGATGGACCGTGTCAATCAGATGGCCGATAGCCCCAATGACATCACAGGCGTGCCATCTGGATTTGTCGACTTTGACAAGATGACCTCTGGTATGCAGGCAGGTGACTTGATCGTGCTTGCTGCACGCCCGTCCATGGGTAAAACGGCCTTGGCGATCAATATTGCAGAACATGTTGCCTTGAATGAAGGCCTGCCCGTTGCGGTGTTTTCTATGGAAATGGGGGCATCTCAACTGGCGATTCGTATTGTTGGCTCGATTGGCCGTATTGACCAGCAACGTTTACGCACAGGTAAATTGAACCAAGAAGAGTGGCCCCGTTTAACCGAGGCGATCGAGAAACTACGCAATGTGTCCTTGCATATCGATGAGACGCCAACTCTTACCCCCATGGAGCTTCGTGCCAATGCGCGTCGTCTCGCGCGTACCTGTGGCAAATTGGGCTTGATCGTTGTGGACTATTTGCAGTTGATGAATGGCAATATCACTAGCAACAATGGTGATAACCGTGCGACTGAAATCGGGGAAATCTCACGGGGATTAAAAATGTTGGCCAAAGAATTGCAATGCCCTGTGATTGCGCTTTCTCAACTCAACCGCAGCGTAGAAACCCGCACAGACAAACGTCCCATGATGAGTGATTTACGCGAGTCGGGTGCAATCGAACAAGACGCCGATGTCATCATGTTCATATACCGCGATGACTACTACAACAAAGACTCCAAAGAACCTGGCGTAGCCGAGATCATCATCGGCAAACACCGTAACGGCCCAACGGGTACGGTGAAACTAGCTTTCTTGAAGCCGCTGACCCGCTTCGAGAGTTTGGCAAGCGGCTATAGCAACGGGGACTATTAAATTTAAAGGACGTCGCTGGCGAAATCTGCCAAGCGAGAGCGTTCACCACGCGCTAGCGTGATGTGCCCACCGTGTGGCCAACCCTTGAAGCGATCTACCGCAAAAGTCAGGCCAGAGGAGCCTTCAGTTAAATAGGGCGTATCAATTTGCGCCAAGTTACCCATACAAATGATTTTGGTCCCAGGACCTGCACGGGTGATCAGGGTTTTCATTTGCTTAGGCGTTAGGTTTTGCGCTTCGTCAATGATCAGATATTTATTGAGGAAGGTGCGACCGCGCATGAAGTTCAAGCTTTTGATCTTGATGCGGCTTCGAATCAACTCATTGGTAGCCGCGCGGCCCCATTCGCCCGCGCTGGTTTCGGTTTTGGCCAAAACTTCTAGGTTGTCATCTAGTGCACCCATCCAAGGGCCCATTTTTTCTTCTTCGGTTCCCGGCAAAAAGCCAATGTCTTCACCAACGCTGACGGTGGCACGCGTCATGATGATTTCTGTATAGCGACGATCATCTAGAACTTGGGTAAGACCCGCTGCAAGTGCCATCAAGGTCTTGCCAGTGCCAGCTGTTCCAGTGAGGGTGACAAAGTCAATCTCGGGGTCAGTGAGCAAGTTCATTGCAAAATTTTGCTCACGGTTGCGGGTGGTAACACCCCACACGGCATTTTTGAGATGGTTGAAGTCTTTGAGCGTTTTCAGCACCACGGTTTTGCCACGAATCTCAGTGACGCGCGCATACAAGCTCGGTTCACCAGGCGACTCGAAATACACAAACTGGTTGATATGCAATTCAGGAACGATGGGACCACTCAAACGGTAGAAGGTTTGGCTACCACTTTGCCAACTCTCCACAGACTTCGCATGTTTGATCCAGAAATCATGGGGCAGAGCTAGTGCGCCGGAATACAGCAGGTCACCGTCTTCCAGCGTTTTATCGTTTTGGTAGTCTTCTGCAAGCAGGCCCAGTGCACGTGCTTTGACCCGCATATTGATGTCTTTGGAGACCAGCACGACAGGACGCGGGGCATATTGCACACGCAAGGCTTCGACAACACCCAAAATTTGGTTGTCTGCTTTGCCTTGGGGCAGGCTTGGGGGTAGGGTGAAATGGAGGGGCTGAGTTTGGAAGAACAGACGTCCACCCACTTCTCGGTGGCCTGTGCCGCTCAGCTGAATTCCTGTAGTGATGTCACCATCGTGGTGATGAGCGACCAAGGCATCGAGTGATCTGCTGGTTTGGCGGGCATTGCGCGCCACTTCAGTCATCCCTTTTTTATTACTGTCTAACTCCTCCAACACGATCATCGGCAAGAAGATATCGTGCTCCTCGAAACGATAGAGGCACATGGGGTCGTGCATCAATACATTGGTATCGAGCACAAATAATTTGGTAGGTCCTTCGCTTTTGGCTTTTTTGGGTTTGGCGGCTGCACGCGTTGAGGGTCCAGTCTTGCGTGAAGTAGCTTCGGCTTTTGCTTGGTAGTTTTCTGGTGCCATGAGCTCTTGTAGTAACTCACCGCCACCAGAGCGATCAAAGCCTTCCACAGAGGGGTTATGGGCTTGTCGTTCTAACAATTCTTCTTGCTCAGTGGGTCTACGGGCTTGGCGGGATTTAGCAGGGGCAGCAAAAGCTTCGGTGTTTAATAAGGTCGCGCGCTTAGATGGTGCAGGTGGCAAGGGCATGTGTTTGGAAACTAGGAAGTTGATACATGATGCAGACGCTTAGGAAGTGAAAAAGCCGCCTGGAGGCCAAGGCGGCTTTCGTTGATGAAAACATTCACGACTTGTAGTGTCATATAGGACACTATAACCGAATAATTTAAATAATTTATAGCGATTACCCGCCTGCTTTCTTTAGGGCTTTTACTGCTTTGAGTACTTCATCGACGTGTCCTGGGACTTTCAAACCTCTCCATTCTTGTCGAAGAACCCCGTCAGATCCGACTAGGAAAGTGCTGCGCTCGATGCCTTTCACTTTTTTGCCATACATGATTTTGTTTTTGACAACACCAAACATATGGCACATTTTTTCTTCTGTATCGGCGATTAATTCAAAAGGTAATTCGAGTTTGTTTTTGAAATCGTCATGCGACTTCATATTGTCACGAGATACGCCAAAGATGACAGCGCCTGCTTTGGCGAAGTCTTTGAATTTGTCACGAAACTGCATGGCTTCTGTTGTGCAACCAGGCGTATTGTCTTTGGGGTAGAAATACAAGACGACGATGTGTCCGTGGTGTGAGGAATTTGATACTTTGACACCGCCCGTGGCGTTGGCTTCAAATTCAGGTAGAGGTTTGTTGACAACAATTGCCATAGCGATCAATCAAGTGTGACAGTGGGAAAGGCCAGATCAACGGGGCGACTGTCTAAACCGCGCCCACAGACGGCAACCCAATATTTTAACTGGAAAATCTAGGCTCTTCCCCGAGAGTTGTTCCCAAGAAGACAGTCGGGCAACTGTCCAACTTTGTGAACTTAGTTGTTATGCCTCGATGAGTAATGCAGCGGCCACTTTGCGTCCCTCGCCAGCCAAAATATTAAAAGTTCTACAGGCGGCAAAGGTATCCATGGTTTCCATGCCAATACCGCGTTGCATCAAAGCAGACTGCCATGCAGGTTGGATAAACCGAAGTTGCGAGCCACTGCCAAAAATCACAAGCTCAACTGCTAGATCCGCAAGTTTTACAAAGTGCTCGGAACTAAGTTCAGAAAAGTCAACACAATTCCAATCAAACTTGTCGCCAAGAGAGGTGATGACCACGCTGTGCATCACTTTTTCTCCCGATACTCCAATCCAACCAGGACCATACCCAGTCACAGCGAGTGTGTCTAAGCGATCAGGTTGGAGTTTCATAGAAGGCGTGTGGGGATCTGTGGTCAAATTATAGGTTTTCACCCTATAGAAGAGCCCTTGGAGGGACTTTGAGAACCATTCAAAAATCCAACAAACTGTCCAACGTCTGCTACGACATACGCGGGCCCATCATGGATCGTGCACGACAGATGGAAGAAGACGGTCAAAAAATTATCAAACTCAATATTGGCAATTTGGCAGTGTTTGGATTTGATGCGCCCGAAGAAATACAACAAGACATGATTCGCAACCTGCCCAATTCGGCTGGTTACTCAGATAGCAAGGGTATTTTTGGTGCGCGCAAAGCGGTGATGCATGAAACCCAACGCCAAGGCATCAAGGGTGTTGGGTTGGAAGATATTTATTTAGGCAATGGGGCCAGCGAATTGATCGTGATGGCGACCAACGGCTTGTTGGACGATGGTGACGAGTTACTGCTACCGGCCCCTGACTATCCCTTGTGGACGGCTGCTGTCAGTTTGTCCGGTGGCACGCCTGTGCACTACCTATGCGATGAAGCCAATGGCTGGATGCCCAGCATCTCGGATATTCGTAAAAAAATTACACCCAGCACCAAAGGGATTGTGGTGATCAACCCCAACAACCCAACTGGAGCGCTTTATTCAGATGCCTTGCTTCTAGAGATCGTTGAATTAGCGCGTGAGCACGGATTGGTGATTTTTGCGGACGAGGTCTATGACAAAGTGTTGTATGAAGGCGTGAAACACACCCCCATTGCAAGCTTGAGTACCGATGTATTGACCTTGACATTCAACTCGCTGTCGAAAAGTTACCGCTCCTGTGGTTACCGCGCTGGCTGGTTGATTGTGTCTGGCGATAAAAAACCTGCCGCGGATTACATCGAAGGTTTGAACATGCTTTCGAACATGCGTTTGTGTGCGAATGTGCCAGGGCAATGGGCGATTCAAACAGCGCTAGGGGGCTACCAAAGCATCAATGATTTGGTAGGAGATGGAGGCCGCTTGCGTAAGCAACGCGACTTAGCCTACGAGCTTATTACCGCTATTCCTGGTGTGTCCTGTGTCAAGCCGCAGGCGGCTCTTTACCTCTTTCCACGTTTAGACCCCAAGGTCTACCCGATTGAAGATGACCAACAGTTTTTCTTAGAAATGTTGCAAGACACCAAAGTCATGTTGGTGCAGGGCACGGGATTCAATTGGCCCAACCCCGACCATTTCCGAGTGGTCTTCTTACCCCATGAAGACGAGTTGCGTGAAGCGATCACGCGCATCGCTAAATTTTTAGAAAACTACCGTAACAAACGATCAGCATGAAACCGATACAAGTTGGCCTTTTAGGCATTGGCACCGTAGGCAGTGGCACATTTGAAGTGCTCAAGCGCAATCAAGAAGAAATTCAACGACGCGCTGGCCGCCCCATACAAATCACGATGGTGGCAGACCTAGACACCGCACGTGCTCAATCGATTGTTGGCAATGCCGTGAAAGTGGTGAATGACGCGCATCTTGTCATTGCCAATCCTGAGATTGACATCGTCATAGAACTGATCGGTGGCTATGGCATTGCCAAGCAATTGGTAATGGAGGCAATTGCTGCCGGTAAGCATGTTGTGACAGCTAACAAAGCATTGTTAGCCGTGCATGGCACAGAGATTTTTGCCGCTGCACACAAAAAAGGCGTGATGGTGGCGTTTGAAGCGGCGGTTGCGGGTGGTATTCCCATCATCAAAGCATTGCGCGAAGGCTTGAGCGCCAACCGCATCCAGTGGGTCGCAGGCATCATCAACGGCACCACCAATTTCATTTTGTCTGAAATGCGTGACAAAGGATTGGCGTTTGCAGATGTGCTCAAACAAGCGCAGGCGCTAGGCTATGCCGAGGCAGATCCAACGTTTGATATTGAAGGCGTCGACGCAGCTCACAAAGCCACCATCATGGCCGCTATTGCATTTGGTGTGCCGGTGCAGTTTGACAAAGCTTATGTGGAAGGCATTACCAAACTTGAAGCGCAAGATATTCGCTACGCAGAGCAACTAGGCTATCGCATCAAACTGTTAGGCATCTCAAAACGTACGGGCAATGGCATTGAATTGCGCGTTCATCCTTGTTTGGTTCCAGCCAAGCGTTTAATCGCCAATGTGGAAGGTGCCATGAATGCGGTCATGGTGCAAGCAGATGCGGTGGGAACAACCTTGTATTACGGCAAAGGCGCAGGTAGCGAGCCCACCGCCAGTGCAGTGATCGCCGACTTGGTGGACGTGACGCGCCTACACACTGCTGACCCGCTAAACCGCGTACCGCATTTGGCATTTCAACCTGAAACTTTTGATCAAGCCAAAGACCAATTACCAGTCTTGGCTATGGATCAAGTGGTAACGAGTTACTACCTGCGTTTGCGTGTTGCAGATCAAGCAGGTGTGTTAGCGCAAATCACCGGCATCTTTGCGCAGGCGGCTATCAGCATAGATGCTGTGCTGCAACGTGAAGCAGGTGAGGGTGAGAATCAAACCGACTTGATCATCCTGACCCACGACTGCGTAGAAGCCAAAATGAACCAAGCCATCGCGCAGATGCAGCAACTCAGTTCAGTGCTGGCGCCAATCACGCGAATCCGCAAAGAAGAGTTGAACTGATGTTGTATCTCTCGACGCGCGGGCATCCTGAACGCAAAAAGTTTTGTGACATTTTGCTGGAAGGATTGGCACCCGATGGTGGTCTGTATTTGCCCGAGCACTATCCGCAAATTGACGATGCGCATCTTGGTAGGCTTCGCACGATTTTGGAAACCCAAGGCTATGCCGCCTTGGCTTTTGAAGTGTTGTCACTTTTTATCGATGACATTCCTGCGGACGATTTGAAGGCGCTTTGTGAAAAGACCTATA
>CAYFLF010000092.1:0-7498 GCA_964343725.1 uncultured Bordetella sp. | reverse complement strand
AACCCAAAAATGGGCCAAGGTGATCAAAGACGCAAAAGTGCAGGCGGATTCTTAAACTAACTGGCCGTCCACCCTTTGACAAGCATGTGGGCAGCTAGCAAGTACATCATGCAAGCAAAAATGCGCTTGAGTTGTTTGACTGGCATTCGATGCGCAAGGTTGGCGCCAATAGGGGCCATCAACACACTGCAACTAGAGATCACACCAAGTGCTGGAAGCCATAAATAGCCGACAGTTTGCGGTAGGGGGTCTTCTAAAGACATGCCACTCACAATGTAGCCAACTACATTAGCAAAGGCAATTGGAAATCCCAAGGCGGCACCAGTTGCCACTGCGTTATGGATGGCGACATTGCACCAAGTCATATAAGGCACACTGATGAATGCGCCACCAGCACCCACCAGCCCAGAGGCTAGCCCAATCACGCCCCCTGCAACAAATTGGCCAACCAATCCTGGAATTTGCCTAGTAGGTGCAGGTTTGGCATTGATGAGCATTTGAGTCGCTGAAAAACTCACAAATAAGGCAAATACAACCGTCAGTATTTGACCGCTGACAATTGAAAACAAGCCCAAACTTCCGAGCAAGCTTCCTGCCACGATACCAGGAGCCAGAGTTTTGACTAGATCCCAGCGTACTGCTCCCTTTTGATGATGCGCCCTGACGCTAGAGAGACTGGTAAACATGATGGTGGCCATCGCAGTAGCAATAGCGATCTTGATTGATAGCTCAAGCGGAATGTCTCTTTTGCCAAGCATCCAAATGAGAAAAGGCACCATGACAGCGCCTCCTCCAATGCCTAGCAGACCTGCAAGAAAACCCATACATAGGCCAAGTGCAGCCAACTCAAGCAAAACAGTTAAATCAAGCATTTTGAGATTGTGCAGATCAGCTGGAAGCTAGATTCAACTGTTCTGATAAAAAAGTAAGTTAAAGAGCCAGCTTAGAAATGGGGTTGTATTAAGCAAGCCCGAGTTTTTGAGCCATACCAATGCGCTGGAGTTTGCCAGTTGCACCTTTTGGAATTTCATCCATTAGCAAAATTTTTCGAGGAACTTTGAAATCTGCTAAGCGGGATGCCGTGTAGTCACGAAGGTCTTTTTCTGTAGCAGAGGCACCTTCTTTGAGCACAACAGCAGCAGCGACTTCTTCGCCCAATTTGTTGTGAGGCATTCCAAAGCAAACCACTTGGGCAACTGCTGGATGATCCATCAAGACTTCATCTACCTCTCGAGGGCTAATTTTTTCACCACCTCGGTTGATGATTTCTTTGAGACGCCCCGTGATGCTGATGTAGCCATCTGAATCGAGGGAGCCTTGATCGCCTGTTCTAAACCAACCGTTTGTGAAAGCCTCTTGGTTGGCTTTGGCGTTGTTTTCATATCCGAGGGTGACGTTGTCTCCTCTGATCACAATTTCACCGGTGCTTCCCATTGGTAATAAATCACCCTCTGTATTCATGATGGCAATTTCTGGTCCTGCAGCAATGCCTACAGTCCCAGGTTTGCGTATTCCAGGTGGCAGGGGGTTGCATGCCATTTGATGTGCTGCTTCTGTCATTCCATAGGCTTCGATGACAGGTGCCTTGAAAGTAGCTTCAAGTTCGGCAAGTACTTGTGGTGGCAGCGATGAAGACGATGAGCGAATAAAGCGTAAAGGTACACGCGCAATCACCTCTTGGTTATTAGCTGCACGCGAGAGAATTGCTTGATGCATAGTAGGCACAGCGGTGTACCAAGTGGGGCTTACTTCAGACATTTGACTGAAAAATTTCAAGGCATTGAAACCACTTGTGCAATGCACCTCACCACCCTGAGACAGCGGGGCTAGGATGCCAGCGATCAAACCGTGAATATGAAATAAGGGCATTACATTGAGCCCGCGATCAGAGCTGGTGAACTGTGTACTTTGCGCAATGTTGCAGGCTGAGGCCGTCACGTTACGGTGCGTGAGAGGAACAATTTTGGGACGTGAAGTCGTGCCTGAAGTGTGTAGGACCAAAGCCACATCGTCTGCAAGCGCTGGCCCAGCTAGTTTGGCAGAACGCGGGGTTATGTTGCCGAGTTTTAGTGTGAATGAGCCTGCACCTTGCTCAGGGGTGGGAACAAGTTCAATCAGTGAAATACCCATTTTGCGGGCTACTTCAATCGCTGGACTGGTAGAGCCTTGTTCGACAACCAGGGCTTGGGCATTCAGGTCGCCTAAATAGAACTCGAACTCATCCGCTCGATAGGCAGGATTGAGTGGAGCCGAGGTGCAGCAGCAGGCTACAGAAATAAAACTTGAGGCCATCTCGGCACCGTTAGGCAAAACCAAGGCGACTCGATCGTTTCTTCCGATACCAATTCGGTTGAATTCGGTCTGAACGTATTGGGACAGTGCCCTGAGCTTGGCATAAGAAAGGGGCGCGCTGTTGGCTGCGCTCAAACAGGTGTTTGTATCTTTGCCGGCTGAAATTAAATCGTTTAGGTTATTCATGTTGAGTGTTAACTGAGCAATTCAGCAGAAGTTAAAAAAAATATTGTTGCAATTAGCGAAGATTACTTACAAATTTAATATTTTTCTTGGTTGAAGTTTTTCAATTCTATTACTATGCAGTCTTTGTAGCATATTAATACGCTGAGTGGAGTCGCCATGATGTCAGTTCAAAAATTAAAACAATGGGCCATTGCTTTTTTGATGGCCGCAAGTGTTACCCATTTTTCATTTGTCCACGCGCAAGGTGCATGGGAACCTAGTAAAAACGTTGAATTCATTGTGCCGGCTGGGACGGGAGGTGGGGCTGACCAAATGGCTCGGTTCTTACAAGGCGTGATCACTAAATATAAGTTGATGTCGCAGTCCATTGTTGTTGTGAATAAATCCGGGGGTGCAGGCGGTGAGGGATTTCTGGATGTCAAAAGTTCACGACCCGATGGCCACAAAATTATCATTTCTCTCTCAAATTTATTCACCACGCCACTGGCCACGGGACTTCCCTTCAATTGGAAAGATCTCACGCCAGTATCGATGCTCGCATTAGATGAGTTTGTTTTGTGGGTACATGCCGAGTCCCCTTATAAGCAAGTAAGCGATTTGACAAAAGCCATTAAAGGGGCTGAACCTTCCAAATTCAAGATGGGGGGGACTGGTTCTAAACAAGAGGACCAAATCATTACGGTGTCAATTGAAAAAGCCACGGGTCAAAAAATTACCTACATCCCTTTTAAAGGAGGTGGCGATGTAGCCGTGCAGTTAGTGGGTAAGCACATTGACATGACTGTGAACAATCCTATCGAAGCCTTGTCACACTGGAAGGGGGGCAGTCTTAGACCATTATGTGTATTTGACTCAAAGCCTATGCCTTACCCCAAGAAAATCACCAGTACGCAAAGTTGGCGTGATGTACCCACTTGCAAGTCACAAGGGCTCGATGTGGAATATCTGATGCTTCGCGGTATTTTCATGCCGCCCAAGTCCACACCAGCACAAGTTGCATACTACGTCGACCTTTTTCAAAAGGTACGAAAACTACCCGAGTGGAATGAATTCATGGAAAACGGGGCTTTTAAAAATGTATTCATGACTGGGCAGGAACTCAACGATTGGCTGCTTAAAGCTGAAGTAGAACATCTCCGCTTGATGCGCGAGGCGGGATTCTTAGCGCAATGAAATACCAAAAGGATCCAACATGAATACGGACAAACCAATTCAGTCGCGATGGATTGAGTTGCTAGTTGCTTTGTGCTTTACGGTTGTAGGGGTTGTGGTGGTGTTGGATAGTCGACGCGTAGGCAATGCCTGGGGATCGGATGGGCCACAGCCTGGTTACTTTCCTTTTTATGTTGGATGCCTGATCTTGATAGGTTCGGCATGGGTGTTTTTACAGACCTTAATCAACTGGCGACGCGATGGTGGAAACAAGGTATTTGCCCAAGCCAGTGAATGGCGATTAATGCTCATGATGTTCCTGCCAACCTTGGCCTACTTGATCAGTATGTTTTGGTTGGGTCTTTATCTTTCATCTTGGCTTTTTATTGCATCTTTCATGATTTGGCAAGGTCGATATACGTTCTTTAAATCTGCAATTGTTGGATTTGCTATCAATGCATTCTTGTTTGTGTTGTTTGAAATTTGGTTTAAGTTGCCCCTGCCTAAGGGACCCGTTGAAACTTGGATGGGCTACTAACAATGGATGAGTTGTCACACCTTGCCCAGGGATTTTCTGTTGCTCTCACATTGCCCAATTTGGGCTTTATGTTGATTGGAATATTTCTCGGAGTTTTGATTGGCGTATTGCCTGGATTGGGGGGTGCGAATGGCGTAGCTATTTTGCTTCCCTTGACTTTCAGCATGTCCCCCACCTCCGCCATCATCATGCTTTCCTGCATTTATTGGGGTGCTTTGTTTGGAGGGGCTATTACCTCCATCCTGTTCAATATTCCTGGCGAACCTTGGTCGGTCGCAACCACGTTTGATGGTTATCCCATGGCACAAAAAGGTCAGGCAGCAAGGGCTTTGACAGCTGCTTTTACATCCTCATTTGTTGGTGCACTCGTAGCGGTACTTTTAGTAACGTTCTTGGCGCCCTTAGTCGCGCAATTTGCACTCAATTTTGGCCCGCCTGAATTGTTTACCGTGCAACTTCTAACTTTTGCCAGTTTTATTGGCATGAGCAAAGAGGCTCCCGTCAAAACATTGCTATCCATGATGCTTGGCTTTGCTTTGGCAGCGGTTGGACTTGACAGTGTCACTGGAACGCTACGTATGACCTTCGGGCAAGAAAGCCTTCTAAAGGGTTTTGATTTCTTGGTAGCAGTGATTGGCTTGTTTGGCCTAGGTGAAATTCTTCTCACGATGGAAGAGGGTCTTTCATTCAAAGGGCAAAAAGGACGTATCACCTTGCGCGACGTTCTTGATACCTGGAAAGAGTTGCCGCAATACTGGGCAACTTCTTTACGTGCATGCCTCATTGGTTGTTGGATGGGTATCACACCAGGTGGGGCTACGCCTGCCTCTTTCATGAGTTATGGCGCAGCTAAAAAAATCTCTCGTACTCCTGACGATTTCGGACGTGGCGCGATAGAAGGAGTGATTGCTCCTGAGACTGCTGCGCATGCTGCCGGAACAAGTGCGTTGTTACCCATGCTCACTTTGGGTATACCTGGTTCACCAACGGCCGCGGTATTGTTAGGCGGGTTACTTATTTGGGGACTTCAACCAGGCCCGCTGTTGTTTACTGAACAACAAGAATTCGTTTGGGGTTTGATTGCCTCTATGTATCTGGGCAATGTAGTGGGATTGTTAGTGGTTTTAACGACCGTACCATGGTGGGCTGCAATTTTGCGTTTACCCTTTTCCATCATTTCTCCTGTAATCGTGGTGATTTGCGCGGTTGGAGCTTACACAGTTCATAACAATCTACAAGACGTTTACCTGATGCTCTTTTTTGGGTTGATGGGCTATGCATTTAAGAAATTGAGTTACCCAATGGCTCCTTTGGTGTTGGCGCTTGTTTTAGGAGATATGGCAGAGTCAAGTTTCAGGCAATCCATCCTCATGTCTCAAGGTGATTTGCGAATCTTTATTGCCACCCCCTTGGCGGGTTCGATTACTTTTCTTTCTGTGGCTATGCTTCTCTGGCCTTTAATCACCAGATTAAGGCGACTCAATCAAGGCTAAGCCCCTTGCCTTTGATAGCGACGCTTTGTTCTAGCAGTCGCGTCAATGCATAGACAGTATCGAGGGTCGGTGTAGTGACCTCGGCTATTCGACCCAATTCAATGACGCTACCCAACAAAGCCTCAAGTTCTAGAGACTTGCCTTGTTCAATGTCTTGCAACATTGAAGTTTTGTGAGCACCCACTGCTTGTGCTCCAGCAATGCGTTTTTCGATACTGATCTTGAAATGCACGCCCAAACTTTCACCAATTGTTTGTGCTTCACGCATCATCATGGCAGCCAATTGATTGGTGGGAGCAAAGCTACATATTTGTTCTAGCGTTGCATGGGTAAGGGCTGAGACAGGATTAAAAGTAAGGTTTCCCCAAAGCTTGACCCATAACTCACTGCGTATGTCGTTAGAAACTGGGGTCTTGAAACCAGCAGCAATCATGGCTTGTGCCAGCGCAGTTACCCGTTCGGTTTTCTCGCCACTAGGCTCTCCTAAGGTGAATCGATTCCCCTCAATCAGCTGCACCACACCAGGAGAGACCAATTCAGCAGCTGGGTACACCACTGCGCCGATAACACGCTGCGGTCCGATGCAGTTCCATTGTTTTGCATCTGGGTCAATGGAAGTTAGTTGACGGTCTTTATAGGGGCCATTGAGTTGATAAAAATACCACCAAGGAACCCCATTTTGCATAGTGACGACAGAAGTGTTGTCGTGACAAAGGCGGCTTATTTGTTCAGCTACAGGGCTGACTTGATGAGACTTCATGGTCAAGAAGACATAGTCGTACTGTCGTGCTTCTTCAATGCTGCTAGCGGACACATCACGCGCTTCAAGCCGACTCCCATCTTCAGAGATGAGAACCATGCCTTGTGCCTTGATTGCTTTTAGATTCTCCCCGCGCGCTATGAATGTGACTCGGCAACCAGAAAGAGCTAACTTAACCCCTAGGTATCCACCAATGGCACCAGCTCCGACAATAGCAATATCTAGGCTCATGTTGCTTCCTTTAAGCGGTTGGCAAGAATACCAACACCATCAATGCTCACTTCTACCTCTGCATCATTTTGCCAAGGCATAGCCCCCAATGATGTTCCACAGGAAATGATGTCGCCTGGTTCCAGCGTCATGTCGCGCGAGAGCTTGCTGACCAACTCTAGAGGGGAGAAGAACATATCACTGACTTGGTAGTGTTGACGTTCGCGTCCATTGACCAATGCTTTGACACTCACGCTTGAAAGCGTTAAGTCGGTTTCAATCCAGGGGCCGAACGGGGTAAACCCGTCAAAGTTTTTGGCGCGGGTCCATTGCTCAAAACTAGTATCAGAGCGCAATAATTCGACGGCTGTCACATCGTTTACGCAGGTGTAACCAAACACATACGACGCAGCATCTTCAATCGATATGTTGCGACCTCTTCGACCAATGACCACCCCTAGTTCAGCTTCATAGATGATCCGCCCCACGTTACCGCTTGGCCTAAAAATATCTTGGTGGTGATGCGCAAAACTATTGGGAGACTTCAAAAAGTAAAGCGGTTCAGAGGGTTCTGACCAGCCGTTTTTTTCAGCAGCAGCTCTAAAGTTATTCCACAGCGCTAAAACTTTTGTGGGCTGACAAGGAGTAATCACGGTTACGGATGATAAGGACAGCGTCTTTCCAGTGGGATGCGCGTCGAGAAAAAAATTTCCCTCGTGAACGTGAATAACATCGCCTTCCAATGTTCCTATGCCGACTTGTTCTTGGTGTAGAAAACGAAGCCACTTCATGACGAAATCTCCGGGCAGATAGTTTTGAAAGGTGCCTGCAAGGACCTCAAGGCCGGCATCCTGAACCGGGGTTCAG
>CAYFLF010000091.1:0-7524 GCA_964343725.1 uncultured Bordetella sp. | reverse complement strand
TCTGCCGATTTGTCCCGTAGCCAAATGCAAATTAATGAGAGCTGCATTTTTAGCTGTACCACTGCTCGATTGGTTTAAGCCTTGGCAATACAAACTCAAAGTAGCGTGCGCATTATGGTGATGGGGTCGTTGGCCTTGATCGTCCACACCTACAAACCAGCGCGTGGCTTGAATCAGTTGCTCAGGATGAATGCCACAAACAGAGGACACTGCAGCTGGCGTGTAGTCTTGCACCAGTGTTTGCAAGGCATCAAAACCTTCTGTGTGAGAGGCGATGTAGTGGCGATCAATCCAATCTTCGCGCAGCATCAAGTGCAGCATGCCGTGGAACAACATGACGTCAGTTCCAGGTTGAAGGGGTAAATGCAAATCTGCGTTGCTAGCCGTATCGGTGCGCCGAGGATCAGCGACGATGATTTTGAGATGTGGATTTCTTTGACGTGCGTCTTCGATTCTTCTGAACAAAATGGGATGCGCGTATGCCGCATTGCTTCCGGCAATAAATAAGCAATTGGCGTGCATCACATCGTCATAACAGGCTGGTGGTGCGTCTGCACCCAAGGTGAGTTTGTAGCCAGCCACCGCACTGCTCATGCACAAGCGTGAATTGGTGTCGATATTGTTAGTGCCGAGTAAGCCTTTGGCGAGTTTGTTGAAAACGTAATAGTCCTCGGTTAGCAATTGGCCTGATACATAAAACCCTAACGCATCTGGGCCATGAGAGCGCACGATGCTGGCCAAGGTTTGACTCGCCAAGTGCATAGCACTATCCCAATCAAGGGGTAATAAACTGCCGCCTCGAACTAAACGCTTTTGCGGTTGTAACAAGCGAAGGTTTTGGTTTACAGCAGGGCTAGCGCTCAAGTGCAAAGTGGAACCTTTGCTGCACAAACGACCAAAGTTGGCAGGATGTTGTGGATCGCCGCGCACTCCCGTTATTTGCCCTGCACGCGATTCGATAATCACGCCACAGCCCACACCGCAATAAGGGCAGGTAGAACGGGTCTCTTTCATAGCTTCCTCAGCTTTACACAAAATGCCTGAGGCGCATCAATCCAAAGCAAGCGTATTGATCTCGTGCACATTGAGCGCAACTTCACCGTTGTCAACTTGCACAGTAAACCGCTGCGCGCAACCCTCATCGGGTGCCTGCGCACAACCATCGGCTAGTCCAATTTGCCAGTTGTGAAGTGGGCAGGCAACTGTCTCACCGTACACAATGCCTTGGCTCAATGGCCCACCTTTGTGGGGGCAACGGTCGAGCAGAGCAAACACTTTGTTTTCAGCGTTGCGAAAAATCGCAACTTCATGGCCTTGGGCGCGGCGCACGCGTCTTGCGCCGAGCATGGGGATGTCTTCCACCTTACAGATTATTTTCCATTCAGACATTTGGTGTTCCGTTAGTTATGGTCTAAGGCGTTATGGTCCAGAGGCAATAGGCAAGTGTTGACAGAAATTTTTCAAAGCTCAGATCGAGATAGCTTCAAATTGGCGCGTATCAACCTTGGCTTTATCAAATTCAAACCAAGGGTCAGGCTCGCCTTCGAGCGCAAACTGCAGGCGCGCCCATAGCGCTTTGCGACCGGCTTCGTCTTCTAAGATTTTTTTCTTGACATAGTCAATCCCGACTCGGCTCACATAGTGCACTGTGCGCTCTAAATACCAACCTTCTTCTCGGTAGAGTTGCATAAATGCACCGGTGTACTCCAGCACTTCTTGCGCAGTTTTTAGTTTCGTGAAGAACTGTGCAACTTCGGTTTTGATGCCACCATTGCCAGCGATATACATTTCCCAACCGCTGTCGACACCGATGATGCCAACGTCTTTGATGCCAGCTTCAGCACAATTGCGAGGACAACCCGACACAGCGAACTTCACTTTGTGTGGTGCATACATGCGCCACATCGCGCGCTCCAAGTCTTTGCCCATATTGGTGCTGTCTTGTGTGCCCATGCGGCACCATTCGCTGCCCACACACGTTTTGACCGTGCGAAGTGCTTTGGCGTAAGCATGGCCAGACGGCATGCCAATGTCTTTCCACACATTGACCAAGTCTTCTTTTTTGACGCCAAGTAAGTCGATGCGTTGTCCGCCAGTCACTTTGACCGTTGGGATTTTGTACTTGTCCACTACATCGGCAATACGACGCAACTCAGCGGCAGTTGTCTCACCACCCCACATGCGTGGGATCACGCTGTAGGTTCCGTCTTTTTGAATGTTCGCGTGGCTACGCTCATTGATGAAGCGACTCTGGGGATCGTCTTGCGCTTCTTTGGGCCAACTGCTCAGGCGGTAGTAATTGATAGCAGGTCGGCAGCTGGCGCAACCGGTAGGGTGGCGCCAATTTAAAAACTCAAATACCGCTTCATTGGTCAACAGTTTGTGATCGCGAATGGCATCGCGCACATCTTGGTGGCTGTGATCTGTGCAACCGCACATGGCTTTTTTCTTGGGGGTGGCTGAATAGTCTCCACCCGCTGTGAACATCAAGATTTGTTCAACCAGACCCGTGCATGATCCACACGATGCACTGGCCTTGGTGTGTTTGCGCACTTCATCTAGAGTGAACAAGCCTTTGTCCTTGATGGCTTTGCAAATCGTGCCTTTGTTGACACCATTGCACCCGCAGACTTCTGCGTCGTCGGGCATGCTGGCTGCTTTGCTATGGCCTTCATGGCCGACATCGCCAATATTGGATTCGCCGAACATCAGCTTTTCGCGAATGTCTGCCACGTTGCGTCCATCGCGCAAAAGTTTGAAATACCAACTGCCGTCGACGGTGTCTCCATACAAGCAAGCACCTACCAACTGGTCGTTGCGAATGACCAATTTTTTATACACCCCCTCGTGGGGATCGCTCAATACGATTTCTTCAGTCGACCCGTCCGTGCTTCCCATAAAGTCGCCCGCGCTGAATAAATCAATCCCAGTGACTTTGAGTTTGGTTGAGGTGAGAGAGCCTGTGTAGCGACCAATACCGAACTCGGCCAAATGGTTGGCTAATACTTTGCCTTGTTCAAACAAAGGTGCGACCAAACCGTAAGCAATACCGCGATGCGCTGCGCATTCGCCAACCGCGTAAATTCGCGCATCCGTGACGGTTTGCAGTGTGTCGGTCACCACAATGCCACGATCGCAATGCAAACGCATTTTTTCAGCTAAGGCTGTATTGGGACGGATACCAACCGCCATCACGACCAGTTCAGCCAGCGCATGTGTGCCATCTTTGAAAAGGACTTGGGCAACGCGTCCCTGCGCATCTCCCAATAACTCTTGGGTTTGTGCGCCAATGCGAAAGTGCATGCCGCGCGCTTCAAGCGATTGTTGAAGCAACTTGCCAGCTGTTTTGTCTAATTGGCGCTCCATCAGCCATTCAGCCACATGCACCACAGTGACAGCCATACCGCGTTTCATCAAACCATTGGCAGCTTCTAAACCCAACAAGCCGCCTCCGATCACAACGGCATTCTTGTACTTTTGAGCCGCATCAATCATGGCTTGGGTGTCTGCAATGTCTCGGTATGCCAGCACACCGTCAAGCTCGCGACCAGGTATGGGCAGCATGAAAGGGTTGGAACCTGTTGCCAATATCAATCGGTCGTAGGGGGCTGTGCGTTTTTCGCCAGTTGCCGTTTCGGCGTAAACAACTCGTTTAACCCTATCGACTTGGGTCACGGTCCAGCCTGTGTGCAATGTGATGCCGTTTTCGCTATACCAGCTCAAAGGATTGAGGATGATCTCATCGAGCTGCTGCTCGCCCGCTAAGACAGGGGACAACAAAATGCGGTTGTAGTTGGGATGCGGTTCGCTACCAAAGACAGTGATGTCATAGAGATCAGGCGTGAGTTTGATTAACTCTTCTAAGGTCCGAACACCGGCCATGCCATTTCCGACCATTACCAATTTGAGTTTAGACATTAGCTTTTCTCCACATGCGCTTGACGTGTGTAAAGGAAATCGATCACTGCTTTTCTGTAGTTGAGGTAAGCAGGGTTGTCGGCCAAAGCCACGCGTGAGCGGGGACGCGGCAAGTCGACACGTAGCACTTCACCAATCGTGGCTGCTGGGCCATTGGTCATCATCACGATCTTGTCCGATAGCAACACCGCTTCGTCGACGTCGTGAGTCACCATCACCACGGTGCTGTGCGTGTTGGCGACGATAGCGAGCAATTCGTCTTGCAACTTCGCGCGGGTCAGCGCGTCAAGTGCGCCAAATGGCTCGTCCATCAGTAGCACTTGAGGTTCCATCGCGAGGGCACGGGCAATTCCAACGCGTTGTTTCATGCCTCCGGATATTTCGCCGGGACGCTTTTGCGCGGCGTGGCTTAGGCCCACCATCTCCAGCGCTGCATGCGTGCGGGCGATCAACTGTGCTTTGTCTTCTTTGGTTTTGCCGTCAATCAAACCGCTGTGGCCAAATACGCGTTCCACGCCGAGGTAGACGTTTTCAAAACAGGTGAGCCAGGGAAGCAAGGAATGGTTTTGGAAAACTACAGCTCGTTCTGGGCCGGGGCCTGCGATTTCGCGGTTAGCGCAAATCAAAGTACCTTCAGTCGGGGTAGTTAATCCCGCAATCAAGTTGAGCAAAGTGGATTTGCCGCACCCAGAATGCCCAATGAGGGCGACAAATTCGCCTTTGGCTACAGTGAGATTGATATCCCGAAGCGCAGGAAAGTCGCCCTTGGCAGTTTTAAAAGTTTGATCGACGTCTTGTATTTGTAAATACTTGCTGTGGGATGCTTCGCTCATGACTTCACCTCTTCATAGGTGAAAGCAGTGGCGATCTTGATCAACGTGTATTCCAGAATTAAACCCACAATGCCAATCACAAAAATGGCAATGATGATGTTCTTGACGTTCAGGTTGTTCCATTCGTCCCAGACCCAAAACCCAATTCCCACACCGCCTGTGAGCATTTCAGCGGCGACGATGACTAACCAAGCCGTACCAACTGCCAAACGAACGCCTGTCAACATATAAGGCAAAACGGCTGGAAAAAGAATGGTGCGGATGATCTTCCACTCGGATAGGTTTAATACCCGTGCAACATTCATATAGTCTTGTGGGACGCGTTGCACACCGACCGCAGTATTGATGATCATGGGCCAAATGGAGCAAATAAAGATGGTCCAAATCGCAGCAGGGTTTGCGCCTTTGAAAACCAGCAATCCAATCGGTAACCAAGCTAATGGTGAGACGGGTCTTAAAAGACTAATCAGCGGGTTGAACATGCGGGACATGAAGTCGAATCGACCGATCATGAAGCCCAGAGGTATCCCCACCAGTGCTGCCAAACCAAATCCCATGGCCACGCGTTTGAGAGAACTCCATACATTCCAACCCACGCCTTGGTCATTTGGGCCATTGCTATAGAAAGGGTCGCCGAAAACGTCGATGGCTTGTTTGAAAGTGTCGACAGGAGAAGGAAAGCTATTGCTACTTCCTAAAGAGACTAAAGCCCATAAACCCACTAGCAAACCCAATCCCATGGCTGGCGCCACTAGGTTGATGATGCTTTGTTTGGAAAGAGCAGGCATCTTCAAACCTTAGGCGTGAACTTTGAAACTGTCGGCGTACTTTTTGGGATCTTTGCCATCCCAAACCACGCCATCCATGAATTTAGAGGTACGCATCACATCTTTTGGAACAGATGTTTTGGAGGCTGTTGCAGCTTGTTTGAAGAGATCAATTTGGTTGATCTCTTTGGCTACTTTTAAATAGTCAGGATGGTCTTTGAGCAAACCCCAGCGCTTGTGCTGGGTCAAAAACCACATGCCGTCTGATAGATAGGGGAAGTTGGCGTTGCCGTCGGCATAAAACTTCATGTGGCGTGGGTCGTCCCAAGTTTTGCCCAAGCCATTTTGGTAGCGGCCCAAGATGCGTTGGTTGATTACGTCCACGCTGGTGTTCACATAAGCTTTGTCTGCGATGGTTTCAGCCATCTTGAGTTTGTTTTGCAATCCCGCGTCAATCCATTTGCCCGCCTCCAAAATCGCAGCAGTCACAGCACGCGCGGTATTGGGGTATTTCTTCACAAACTCTGCTGTGGTACCTAAGACTTTTTCTGGGTGGTCGGGCCATATGTCTTGTGTGGTGGTAGCAGTAATTCCAATGCCGTCAGCAATTGCACGGTGGCCCCATGGTTCGCCAACGCAGTAACCATCCATATTGCCCACACGCATATTGGCAACCATTTGTGGTGGAGGTACGGTGATGACCTTGGCGTCCTTCAAGGGGTTCACGCCCACGCTGGCTAGCCAGTAATACAGCCACATAGCATGGGTGCCGGTGGGGAAAGTTTGTGCGAAGGTGTAGTCGCGCTTCTCGTCGTTCATTAATTTAGCCAAGCTCGCTGCATCGACGGCCCCTTTGTCGGCTAACTTTTTAGACAAGGTGATGGCTTGTCCGTTTTGGTTCAAACCCATCAAGACAGCCATGTCTTTTTTGGGGCCTGAGGTTCCTAGATGCACGCCGTAAACCAGTCCGTACAGAACGTGTGCAAAGTCAAGTTCACCATTGACCAGTTTGTCGCGCACACCTGCCCAACTTGCTTCTTTGGTGGGAATGATCTTGACGCCGTATTTTTTGTCGATACCCAATACGGATGCCATCACGACGCTCGCGCAGTCCGTCAGCGGAATGAAGCCGATCTTGACTTCTTCTTTTTCGGGTTTGTCAGAACCTTGGGCATAGACCGCAGCGCGTAAGGCAGGGGCAATGGTGAGGGCAGATGCGGTGGCGACTTGCAACACATTACGACGGCTCATGGGGGTCTCCAAAAGATCTGACATGGCAACAACTCCTTAAAAGTACAAAAACAAAAAAGCGTCCACACACAACTTGCAGGGAGCAAATTGGGTGAGGACGCCTTTGTCCGAAAGCCATCTTTGGCTTTTGATCCATCTTGCAAAAGCCATGCCTAGAGTTAAGGGCTTACCCTAGGCAAAATTTCCCGTGACCGGTGCATTTTTAAAAAGAGCGCACCAAATTAATGCACCAAACTGATGCAAATCTGTAAAGCCCATCAGGCAATTTAAAAATCAGCCAAGTAAATCAGCTATGTCGAGCATGCGCTGAGCAACTTCACCGATCTTGAGCCCTTTGTCCATGGCGGCTTTTCTGAGCTTGGTGAAGGCTTCTTTTTCGCTTAAACCTTGGCGTTCCATCAATAGCGCTTTAGCGCGATCGACCTGGGTTCGCTCTAAAAGAGCGCTACGAGCATCATCGCGCTCATCGCGAAGTCGTTGCTCGTATTCAAAACGTGCCATGGCCACGTCAAGAATGGGGCGGATACGTGAGCTTGAGAGGCCGTCGACGATATAAGCCGATACCCCAACTGCAACCGCGTCGCGCACATGGCTGGTGTCGTTGTCGTCGGTAAATAGAACAATAGGGCGCCTCGCATCGCGTGTCGCGAAGACCACGTGCTCTAGGGCATCACGCGCTTCAGATTCGGCGTCAACAATGATCAAGTCGGGTTGCAACTGGCTGATGCGTTCTGCTAGGAAGACGTCAGCGGGTA
>CAYFLF010000090.1:0-7544 GCA_964343725.1 uncultured Bordetella sp. | reverse complement strand
CCGTTGCTCCATGCATGGCGACTGAAAGTTAAATCCACTGCATGAGTGACTCGTTTTTGCAGACGCTTGCGCGCATCGCATTGCGATCTGTCATCGGCTTGGTCCTAACTGCCATTTTGTTGCTGGGCAGTTATTTGGCATTCACTTACCACTACACCTACTCAGAAGGCGAGAGTGTGGGGTTTGTGCAAAAGCTGTCTTACAAGGGATGGGTATGCAAAACATGGGAAGGTGAGCAAATCAGAGCATTAGCCACCTTGCCTGCCATCCCTGATAAATTTTTCTTCACCGTGCGCGACAACGCTGTTGCCGATCAGATCAACGCCCACATAGGTCAAAAAGTGGTGATGGTTTACCAACAGCATCGCGGTTTGCCAAGCTGTTTTGGTGAAACCGAATATTTCATTGTGGCGGTTCGACCTGCACCCGCCGATTAAGTACGGATTGCAAAACGGGTTGCTTGCGCACCACCTCTACCGCTGTTTCGGTTTTTGATTTGGCGGGTGGTTTTGATAATTCACGCGGCGCCAAGGGATAGACCAACTGTTGCAGGTGGCGTACGCCGTTATTGACTTTGACCCACCATTTTGAAAACGATTCCATAGGTTGGTCTAGTTCACGAAATAGTCTGGGCGCAGGTCGTTTTTGCCAAGGTACGGAAGGCATCTCTGGGATGCGAAGGTGATCGATCATATGCACCGCTTTCGCTTGTGCCAATGCATTCTCAATAGCTTGTGTTGAACCAAACCAAGTTTGATCTGCCATCGCTACCATCCGCTCGCCTACGAACTGCCAACGTCGCTCACTCCAAGGTCTAAGGGCCACCACGTCAGACCAAACCACTGCAATACAAATAATATTTGCAGGCAAATCTTTCGGCATGTCTGCCAACGCCCATGGATGCACCAACCAGACTTCACGGTCTTTCACGGTGTTTACATCAGGCGATACAAAACCAAGTGAGGCTGGCGGCTCTGCAGAAACCGGTGGCATGTGCCACTCAAATGCTTGCACACTAGATTGGGTCAACACCGCTGGGCTATGCGCCAAGATTTCAATCGTTTCGTAGGTAGCGTCGAGTACCGTGCCACGACTGAACCACGCAGGCGGCGCAAACTTTTCTACATTTTCTGCATTGAACAAATAAGGTTTGGTGCTGCCAGTAGCGCTCACCCATTGCCAACTTAAATAGTTACTCGCCATATCGCCATCTAATAAATGGCTGTACATCCAATCTGCGCCTACGCGCCAGTGCACTTTACGCAGATGCACCAAATAACTGGCCAACCAGAGGCGTGCGTGGTTATGCAAGTACCCAGTGGCATAGAGCATGCGCACTGCGTGGTCGATCACAGGAACGCGGGAGCATGCGTGAATCACATCATCAGGCATCTCACGCTTGTACGATGCATCAGGCAAGATGCCTTCGCGTAGCGACTCGCCAATTCCATCGCCATAGTGCTTGTGTAAGTGCTGGAAATATTCGCGCCAACCCAACTCAAACATGAACTTATGTTGCACGCCTAAGCGATGGCGATGAAACATCACATAAGCAATATCTGGAACGCTGAGAAATCCGTGGGTGATATAGGGTGACAAGTGCGTCACAGCACCATCGAGTGCATTGCGCGTATGGGCATAGTCCTTGGGACTCACCATATCGAGTCGCGCTTGCGCGGCTTGTGGAGTTGGCGCAAATTCGTACATGGCCCTCTAAGCCGCCTCGCGTTCGAGCGCGTCCATGAACAATCCCGCTACATCGCATCCAGTTTGGTCATAAATTTCTTGAAAACAGGTGGGGCTGGTGACATTGATCTCTGTCAGGTTGTCGCCAATCACATCTAAGCCGATCAACAGCAAACCCCGTTGGGCGAGAACAGGACCAATCGCATCTGCAATTTCTTGGTCGCGAACAGAAATAGGCTGCGCGACACCTTTGCCACCAGCAGCCAAGTTGCCACGCACTTCTCCACCTTGTGGAATACGTGCCAAACAAAATGGAACTACTTTGCCTCCAATGACCAATACACGCTTATCGCCTTGGGAAATAGCAGGAATAAATTTTTGAACCATCACTGTTTGTGCGCCATCACGGTTCAATGTTTCAATGATGGCACCGAGATTGAGCGCATCGTCTTTGACGCGAAAAATGCCCGCGCCCCCCATGCCGTCTAATGGCTTCAAAATGATGTCGCGGTGTACGGCATGAAATGCACGTATCGCTTGCGCATCTCTTGTCACCAAGGTGGGGCTAATGAATTGGGCAAATTCCAAGATTGCCAATTTTTCTGGGTGATTGCGAAGCGCACTGGGTTTGTTAAACACTTTGGCGCCTTCGCGCTCGGCTTGCTCCAACAAGTGCGTGGCGTAAAAGTATTCGCTATCAAATGGCGGGTCTTTGCGCATGATCACTGCATCAAAGCTGTGCAAAGCACGATCTGCAAATACACCATGCACTTCAAACCACTCATCTGGCTTGCCCGTGAGATGCACTTGCTGCACTTGTGCTTGGACTGTTTGACCACTTTGCCACACCACATGATGCGGCTCACATACAAACAGTTGGTGGCCGCGTTTCTGCGCCTCTCGCATCATCGCAAACGTGGTGTCTTTGTAGATTTTGAAAGACGCCAACGGATCAGCGATGAAGAGAATCTTCATAACTTAGATTTCAATCTTGCTACCTAACTCCACCACAGAGTTACTAGGCAAATTCAAAAAGTCTGCCGCCGAACTGGCGTTTAAATGCATTTGGGCGAACATTTTTTCGCGCCATTGCGCCATGCCACCCGCAACGGTAGGAACAATGCTGTCACGCGACAAGAAATAACTGGTGCTCATCGGGTTTATTTCACACCCCATGCCTTGCAAATTCTTCAATGCGCCAGGCACGTCTGGATCGTCTTTGAATCCGTAATGGATGACGACTTGCCAGCAGTTGTTCTCCAGCGCTGATATTTGCAGTCGCTCGGACTCTGCAATCCAGGGCACTTCGTGGTTTTGTACATTCACAAACAAGTTTTGCTCATGCAGCACTTTGTTGTGTTTCAAGTTGTGCAAGAAAGCATTAGGGACATGCCCCATACCAGACGTTAAAAACACCGCTGTTCCTGCAACACGCGTGGGGGGCGCCAAAAACACAGCGTCCAAAAAGACTGTCAATTCCATAGAGTCTGCATCGCGTTTGGCATGCAAAATCTCACGCCCATCACGCCATGTCAGCATGAGCACCAAGATAGCGCCACCAATCACCAAGGGGAACCATCCGCCCTCGAATAGTTTGAGCAGATTGGATGACCAAAACGCAAAGTCCACCGCCAAGAAAAAACCAGTGGCAGACAGGCACAACCACAGGGGGTAATTCCAGCTGTAGCGGATGACAAAGAAAGTCAAGATCGTGGTGATCATCATGTCGGTACACACCGCAATACCGTAGGCGGCGGCCAAATTACTCGATGACTTAAACATCATCACCGCCAACACAATCAAGGCAAACAAGCCCCAGTTCACAACCGGAATATAAATTTGTCCCGTGTCTTTGACGCTGGTATGCATCACTTGCAATCGGGGCAAGAAGCCCAATTGCACCACTTGTTTGGTCACGCTAAAAGCACCAGATATCAAGGCTTGCGATGCAATGACGGTAGCAGCAGTAGCCAAGCAAACCAAGGGCAATAGCAACCATTCGGGCGCCATGATGAAAAAGGGATTAGCAACCGCATCTGGGTTATCTAATAAAAGCGCGCCTTGCCCAAAATAGTTGAGCGTCAACGAGGGCATGACCACCGCAAACCAAGCCACGCGTATGGGCTTCTTTCCGAAATGCCCCATGTCTGCATACAAGGCTTCACCGCCTGTGACACACAACACCACCGCACCCAAAATCAAAAATGTGACGCCGGGTTCATTGACGATGAACATGATGGCGAAGTGTGGGCTGATGGCCCAAAGAATTTCTGGATGCGCCGCGATGTGATACACGCCCAAAGAGGCAATCACTGCAAACCAAACCAAGGTAATTGGGCCAAATAACTTGCCAATGCCCCCGGTGCCTTGTTTTTGCACGACAAAGAGGGCAAACAAAATGATCAGCGTCAATGGAATTACATAACGCTTGAAAGTAGGCGAAACCACCTCCAAACCCTCTACCGCTGATAAGACAGAGATGGCAGGCGTGATGACGCCATCCCCATAGAACAAACAGGTGCCAAAAATACCCACCAACAATAGGTTGTGTCGCAACTTCGGTCTGTCTTTGACCGCCATCGAAGCCAAGGCCAACATGGCAACCAATCCGCCTTCGCCGTTGTTATCCGCACGCAGCACCAGCATCACATACTTGATGGAGACGATCGTGGTGAGTGTCCAAAAAAAGATGGACAAAATTCCATAGACATTGTCTGGCGTGAATTCCACGTGTCCAGAGCCAAACACCTCTTTCAAGGCATACAAAACGCTGGTACCAATGTCACCATAGACCACGCCAATGGCGCCCAGAGTTAGCGCTGTCAGCGAGGACTTAGCATGTTGTTCCATTTAAAAAAACCTCAGTCGTAATTTTCTGCTTCAGGGTCAGTCGACTCAAGTTCATAACTCGAAGCCAACATCGCAAGGCGTCCAATCACGCCATACATATAAAAGCGGTTTGGTGAACTCGCACCTGGCTTGACACCAGGTTGCGGTGTATGCGCACTTTGCTCAAACGCCAAAGGCACAAAACTAGACCCTGGTGCGTTGAGGTTTTCATCGATGCCACGCTCCGCATGGATGCGATAAAACCCACCCACAACATAGCGGTCCATCATGTAGACAACCGGTTCAGCAACCGCATCGTTGAGACGCTCGTGGGTCATCACACCTTCTTGAATAATGACTTGGCTAAGTGATTGACCATCTTTGATCACACTCATTTTGTTGCGCGTTTTTCGGTTGATGTCGCCTAAGTCTTTGACATCGCGTACCGTCATGATGCCCATGCCGTATGTGCCGTTGTCTGCTTTGACCACCACAAACGGTTTTTCTTGGATACCGTACTCTTTGTATTTGCGTTTGATCTTGGTGAGCAATCCATCCACATTGGTGTGCAAACATTCCATGCCAGTTCCGTCAGCGAAGTCCACTTCGCCGCATTGATTGAACATAGGATTGATCAACCATGGGTCTATGCCGAGCAATTTGCCAAAGCGCTTGCTGATTTCTTCATAGCATTCAAAATGCTGGCTCTTGCGACGCACACTCCAACCCGCATGCAAGGGTGGCAACAAATATTGCTCATGCAAGTCTTCCAAGATGCCAGGGACACCAGCGCTTAAATCGTTGTTGAGCAAAATCGTGCAAGGGTCAAAATCTTTGAGGCCAATGCGGCGTTTGGTGCGGATCACCGGCTCTAGGGTGACATGTTCTCCGTTGGGTAATTCAATCGCGGTGTTTTCTTTGATTTCTGGATTGATCGACCCAATCCGCACATTCAAACCTGCCATGTAAAAGATACGCTGCAACTGCGCCACATTGGACAGATAAAACATATTGCGCGTGTGATTCTCAGGAATCACCAACAAGTTGCGTGCTTCGGGGCAGATTTTTTCAATCGCTGCCATCGCCGCTTGCACCGCCAGTGGCAACATCTCTGGCGTGAGGTTGTTCCATCCGCCAGGGTAGAGATTGGTATCAACAGGGGCGAGTTTGAAGCCCGCGTTGCGAATATCGACTGAGCTGTAAAAAGGCGGCGTGTGCTCCATCCATTCCAAACGGAACCAGCGTTCAATCGCTGGCATAGAGTCGAGCACGCGTTGCTCAAGTTCGTTGATGGGGCCGGTCAATGCCGTGATGAGATGGGGAACCATGGAGTCCTTGGAAGATGGAGTGCGATTCTAGGGGTTTGGGCATGTGCGCTTCGCGCGGAAACACAGCATTTGATAACTTTTTAGTTACGAATCTGTCCTTGTCCCATCACAACATATTTCAATGAGGTCAGGCCTTCAATTCCAACAGGGCCACGCGCGTGGAATTTGTCGGTTGAGATGCCAATCTCTGCACCAAGGCCGTACTCAAAGCCATCGGCGAACCGCGTGCTCGCATTGACCATCACACTAGATGAATCGACCTCGCGCACAAAGCATTCAATATGGTGGTGGTTGTTAGAAATGATGGCATCTGTGTGATGGCTTGAGTAATGATTGATGTGCGCGATTGCCTCATGTACATCGGCCACCACTTTGATGCTGATGACGGGCGCTAAATATTCAGCAAACCAATCTTGTTCTGTTGCATCTTGAATATGTGCCCCAGCGACCGTCGACAAAATCTTTTTCGACTCTGGGCAACAACGCATCTCGACACCTTTGGCGGCATAGATGGCACCAATGCGTGGCAAAAATACAGAAGCCTCACTGCGCGCAACCAACAATCCTTCGGCTGCATTGCAAGGGCTGTACTTTTGGGTTTTGGCGTTATCTGCAATCGTGACAGCCATGTCGATATCGCATGCGGTATCGACATACACATGGCAGTTGCCGTCTAAATGCTTGATGACGGGAATCTTGGCTTCTTGGCTGATGCGCTCGATCAAGCCTTTGCCACCACGGGGAATGATGACATCTACAAACTCTTTCAAGGTGATCAAGTGGCCCACCGCTTCGCGGTCTGTGGTCTGCACCAACTGCACAGCATCTTGCGGTAATCCACTCTCTGCCAAGGCTTGTTGCACCAATTGCGCCAAGGCTTTGTTGGACTCAATCGCTTCTGAGCCACCACGCAAAATGCAAGCATTGCCGCTTTTAATGGCCAACGACGCCGCCTCAATCGTCACATTGGGTCGGCTTTCAAACACCATACCGAACACACCGATGGGGACGCGCATTTGACCGACGCGGATACCGCTGGGTTGTTCTTTCATCCCAATGATGTCGCCAATGATGTCAGGCATATTGGCAAGTTGCTCACACCCTTGTGCGCATGTCTCTAGCACTTGCGGCGTGAGCTTTAGTCGATCCACCATCGCAGCTTCTAGGCCTGCAGTTTTGGCGCGCTCAATATCTTTGGCGTTATCGACTTGCAATGCCGCTGTATGGCTACGCAACAATTTCGCCAACACACGCAAAGCTTGGCTTTTTTGTGCAGCAGATGCTTTGGCCATGCGCGAAGACGCAGCTTTGGCTTGCACACCGAGCACATGCACTTGTTGGGCGATCGAAGTAGCGTTCATAGGTGCATTTTCGCTCAAGCGGTTCGTGGCATGCAGGCGCGGCACAAGCGCATGGCCAATCGATGTAAGGCTTGCCAACTATCGCTGGGCCAATCGGCTCGGCGAATGCCTTTGACAATGCCATCCACCTGGTGGGCTGAGACCAATAATTTATCGATCGTAGAAGCCGTCAAACTTGGCAGTATGCGTTCAAACAAACGCTCGCGAGGGCCCCAAATGCGTTGCTCACGCAAGGCCATTGGCAAAGCTTTGCCAGCAGCGACCGCGTCTTTCACGCGCTTGAGCGCACGAATCTCTTCGGCCAAAGCAAAGTGCACAAATACTTCTGACTCGCCTTCGG
>CAYFLF010000089.1:0-7544 GCA_964343725.1 uncultured Bordetella sp. | reverse complement strand
TAAATCAGCACGCCCGCTAGAGCTGCAAACAAGCGTGCATCTTGCCAAGTGGTGATGAGCGTACCTTGGCTCATCACGATCTCTGGCACGACTACCGCAGACAAAGCAGCAATCGGTGCGTATTGAAGCCCTCTTTGCGCCCAATGGGGTAATTGCCAGTCTTGGTTAGACAAAAAGAAAAAACTACGTGCAACTACCGTCACGACTGCGAGGCCCATGATCACGCCAAACATCCACAGGTCATCATGGCTCATGCGGGCGTTCCTTGCGTACGTGGCTTCATTCGCTCGAGCGTCAAACACAAAATGACAGCCGCAGCAATGGCAATCACAATATTGAGTTTCAATGGCAACGCATAGGCTATTACGGCAGCAATTCCCGCCACCGCAGAAGACACCATGCGTAATCGTGAACTAGCCAATGAGCATTGGATGCCCAACAAACACAAAATGCCCGCAAAACCTAACCCCCAGTTTGGTGGAATAAAGTTTGCCAAAGCAATTCCTATCAAACTGGCCACCATCCAACTGCCCCAATTCAAACAATCGTTGCCTGCTAAATAAGCTTCTTGGGTCAATCGCTCCTCTGGGGTTTTACCAGGATGGTGAAAGCGTTTGGTAAACAACACATAGCTGATATCCGCGGTGACATAGCCATGTAGCAACCGCTCCCATCGCGGCAAATGGATGAGATAGGGGCGCAGATGCAAACTAAATACGACAAAGCGCAAATTCACACAAAAACCAGTAACCAAGATCACCCAAGCGGGTGCACCTGCCACGATCAATGGAATAGCGGCTAGTTGCGAGCTACCTGCAAACACCATCAAAGTCATGGCGATAGAGGCCCATAGGCTCATGCCCGCCTTCACCATGGATACACCCGTCATCAAACCCCATGCAGCGATACCCAAAGCTTGTGGCGCGAGTTCGCGCATGCCTATTTTGAATTCAGGATGCCGGTAAAGCTTGGAGGCCAGGAACATCATGGCGCGACTCCTTGGCAAACTGAGCCCACCGCGATTTCAAAGCCTCTTAAAAATTCAGCCGCCTGCAATCGCTTTCCGCCTGCTTTTTGCAACTCCGTGATACGTAAAACACCCTCGCCGCATGCGATACAAATCCCACGGTCATCCGCACTTACAACTGTTCCGGTTGCCTGCTTCGTCTGTGAGTCTTCTACTTGTGCAGACCAGACTTTGATGACTTCGCCATTGATTTGTAAAGTAGCCACAGGAAATGGATTGAACGCACGTACCCTTTGCGCAAGTAGCTTGGCACCCAAACGCCAATCCAAGGCGGCTTCATGCTTTTCAATTTTGCGTGCATAGGTAATGCCCTCTGCTGGCTGAGGTGTACGGACCAACTGATGCGCTTGGGCATCTGCAAGCGCTTGCACGATCAAAGTTCCACCCAAGTTTGCCAGTTTGTCATGCAAACTTGCGGTCGTGTCTTCTGACGCAATTTCTAGAGATTGCGATAGCAACATATCGCCAGTATCTAAGCCTGCATCCATTTGCATGATGACAACGCCTGTATGCGTATCGCCAGCTTCTATGGCACGGTGAATGGGCGCTGCGCCACGCCATCTAGGTAATAAGGATGCATGGATATTCAAGCAACCCAAACGCGGCGTATCCAATACCCATTGCGGCAGGATCAAGCCATAGGCAGCCACGACCATGACATCTGCTTGTGCTGCTTGTATGAATGTTTGCGCGGCTAGCGCATCCTCTGGGTATTTGCCGTCAAGACGCAAACTGCGCGGTTGTGCCACTGCAATATGGTGTTGAAGCGCTAATGTTTTGACCGAAGAGGCCTGTAGTTTCATGCCCCGCCCCGCAGGCCGGTCTGGCTGCGTCAACACCCCGCAAACTGTATGTCCTGCTTGAATGATGTTGTGCAGCGCAACTGCAGCAAACTCAGGCGTACCAGCGAACAAAAGGCGCATGCTGAAATTTCGCTTTAAGCGCTCTCACGCAAGGCTTTAAGCAACTTGGTTTTGATACGGCCCCGTTTCAGGATAGAGAGATATTCCACAAACACTTTACCCATGAGATGGTCAAGTTCATGTTGTATGCAAACCGCGAGCAGGCCTTCGGCCTCCATTTCTTGGTGATTGCCGTCTGCATCTTGGGCTGTTACTTTGATAGCGGCCGCGCGCTCTACGCCGTCATAAATTCCGGGGACAGACAAACACCCTTCCTCTCCTTTGATGCGCTCTGCACTCATCCAAGTGATAGTCGGATTGATCAGCACGATGGGTTCGTTGCGGCTCTCGGATACATCCATCACCACCACACGTTCGTGCACATTGACTTGGGTCGCAGCCAAGCCGATGCCGTTGGCGTCATACATGGTCTCCAACATATCCGCCACCAGCGTGCGAATGCGGGCATCAATCTCTTGGACGGGTTTAGCGACCGTATGTAATTTCGGATCGGGATATCGAAGAATGTCTAACTTTGCCATGCTTGGATTGTCGTGACTTTAAAGGTTTGTGACCAATACATAAGTCTACCCGCCCAATGAAATCCCACAATTTTGGGTTTTGAATAGAGCCACTATGCAGATGGATGATTTGGATATTCGGTCTTGGTTGCGACTAATGCTCACACCAGGTATTGGCAACGATTCTGCTCACCGTTTATGGACCCGCTTTGGCAGTATCCAAGGCATTTTTGAAGCCTCTGAGTTGCAGTGGTCAGAAGTGATTTCTCGCGCTCAAATTGAAGCCTTGCACCAAGCACCCGCTTTGCTGAATGCGCATTTCGCAAGAACCATGCAATGGCTCTCAGCCAAACCACATGCTGCACACGCACAAAGGGCTGTTTGGCCTTTGGGCCATCCAAATTACCCGGAACCGCTTCTGCATTTGACGGATCCGCCTTTATTACTGTTCGTTGAGGGGCAAGTTCAGCAAAGTCTAGGGCCCGCCATTTCGGTAGTAGGCAGTCGTAACCCAACGCCCCAAGGCCGTCAAACTGCGATGCAATTTGGACGCGCGCTTGCTGAGGCTGGTTTATGCGTGGTCTCTGGTATGGCATTGGGGATTGATGGGGCTGCACATCAAGGCGCACTGCAATCTATAACCCCACCATCGACTGCGTCTTCAACTGTTGAGACAGGAATTGGCACTTCCTCATCCATTTATTGGACCACCGTAGGCGTTGTAGGAACAGGTTTAGATCGAATCTATCCCAAACACCACCTCGCTTTGGCGCAAGAGGTCATGGCGCACGGTGTATTGATCAGCGAGTACCCGTTGGGGACACCGCCATTAGCCGCGAATTTTCCGCAGCGCAATCGATTGATTGCGGCACTAGGACTTGGCACCTTGGTGGTGGAAGCTGCTATGCGTTCTGGTTCATTGATCACCGCGCGTATGGCGCTCGATATGGGGCGCGAAGTGATGGCAGTGCCTGGCTCTATCCACGCAATGCAGTCGCATGGCTGCCATTGGCTGATTCGACAAGGTGCAAAGTTGGTAGAAAACGTACAAGATATTTTGGAGGAGTTGCACATTCCAACAACTACTGACCCAAGTAATCGCCCTAACTCTAATGATTCACAACAATCAGAAACAGCGCACCCTGTTTTAGATCACATGGGCTTTGCGCCTATCAGCTTAGATGCACTACAAATGCAATGCAATTTAGAAACCTCCGTTCTGCAATCGGAGTTACTTAGCTTGGAATTGATGGGATGTATTGCACGCCTACCTGGTGGATTTTTTCAAAGGCTTGTCACAACAGCTTAAAAACCATGTATATTGGAGGCAATGTTTGAAGTACTCGTGTTTGTTTACGAAAACTACTGGCGCGGTGATGCGTGCCCCCAATTGCATCTCTTGGGCCGCAAACTCAGTGCCGCCGGTTTTGAGATGGAAGATATCCAACAAGCCTTGCAATGGTTGGATGGCCTCAACATCGCTTCACAACAAACAGAACTCATTGACCTTCGTCAATCCACGCCCAAGCAACATTCTCAATCGCCTGAAAGCCTGCGCGTCTACTCGATTGCCGAGCAACGCCATTTAGGTGCAGCGTGCTTAGGTTTTATCCAATTCTTAGAGTCTGCTGGTGTGCTCTCGCCCCATATGCGCGAGATTGTTTTAGACCGCGCCATGGCCGTCCCAGGTCACCCGATGTCATTAGACGATTTAAAAATCATCGTCTTGATGGTGTATTGGAGTGTGGGTTTAGAGCCTGATGCGCTCGTCTTAGACGAGTTGTGCGACGACAACGACAGAGTGGCGCATTAGCCCGCGACTGTAGGCTAGCTAGACAACAGCCCCAGAGTTCGGGTCGCTCGGATCCTCGTCAACCTTCACCACTTGACCTTTGATCAAGTCTTCGCGCTGTATGCCAAGCCACATGGCAATCGCGGCGGCTACAAATACCGACGAATAAATACCAAAGCAAATACCAATGGTGAGTGCTAAAGCAAAGTAGTGCAGCGTGGCACCACCAAACAGCAGCATAGACAGCACCATCAACTGCGTACAGCCGTGGGTAATGATGGTGCGGCTGATAGTCGCAGTAATCGCGTTATCAATGATTTCAACGGTTTGCATTTTGCGAAAACGCCGGAAATTCTCGCGAATGCGGTCAAAAATCACCACAGATTCGTTGACCGAGTAGCCGAGCACCGCCAAGACAGCGGCTAGCACCGGCAAAGAAAACTCCCACTGAAAGAATGCGAAGAAGCCCAAGATGATGACCACATCATGTAAGTTCGCGATGATGGCAGCGACAGCAAACTTCCATTCAAAGCGAATGGCTAAGTAAATCATGATGCCGACCACCACAAAAGCCAACGCTTTTAGGCCATCAATTGCTAGCTCATCGCCCACTTGCGGGCCCACAAATTCAGTGCGCCGCAATTGGATAGAGGCGTCTGTTTCTTTTAAGGCAGCAAGAACTTGCTCGCTTTGTTGGGCCGAGCTTTGGCCTTTGACAGCTGGCATGCGGATCATCACATCGCGTGCTGTTCCAAAGTTTTGCACTTGCACATCGTTAAAGCCGAGTTTGGCAATTTGTGCGCGAGCCAAATTTAAGTCGGCGGCTTGGGCATAGCTGACTTCCATCAAAGTGCCACCCGTGAACTCCACGGACAAGTGCAATCCGCGGCTAAACAAGAAAAATACCGCCGCCACAAAAGTGATCAATGAAATGGCATTGAACGCAATCGCGTTCTTCATAAACGGGATGTCGTTGCGAATCTTAAAAAATTCCATGGCGCAGAGCTCTTTCTAACAAGGAGCGCTTAGGCGCGCCACACGGTGCCAATCGACACGCTTTGAAGTTTCTTTTGACGGCCATACCAAAGATTGACCAAGCCACGTGAGAAAAACACAGCCGAGAACATGCTGGTCAGGATTCCCAAACAATGCACCACCGCAAAACCCCGCACAGGGCCCGAGCCAAAAGCAAGTAGCGCCAACCCAGCAATCAAGGTCGTCACGTTGGAGTCCAAAATCGTGGCCCATGCACGGTCATAACCGGCATGAATCGCGGTTTGCGGTGCAGCACCATTGCGCAACTCTTCACGCACACGCTCGTTGATCAGCACGTTGGCGTCGATCGCCATACCAAGCACCAAGGCCATCGCAGCCATACCGGGCAAAGTCAAAGTAGCTTGCAACATCGACAACACGGCTACCAACAACAGCAAATTCACCGCCAAGGCCACGCTGGAGATCACGCCAAACAGCATGTAGTACACACACATAAACGCTGCCACCGCCACAAAACCCCAAGTCACGCTGTTAAAACCTTTGGCAATATTTTCTGCACCAAGACTCGGGCCAATCGTGCGCTCTTCGATGATTTCCATGGGCGCGGCCAGCGAGCCCGCGCGTAACAGCAAGGCGGTGTCGTTGGCTTCTACGGTGGTCATACGGCCAGAGATTTGTACGCGTCCACCCCCGATTTCAGAGCGAATCACAGGTGCAGTGACCACTTCACCTTTGCCTTTTTCAAACAAAAGAATCGCCATGCGCTTGCCCACACTCTCGCGGGTCACGTCTTTGAAAATACGTGCGCCTTTGGCGTCTAGTGTGAGATGCACGGCTGCTTCTTGGGTTTGCGTATCAAAACCAGGTTGTGCATCGGTCAGGTTTTCACCCGTCAAGATGACTTGTTTTTTCACGATCACCGCTTGGCCATTGCGTTCTAAGAAACGCTCTGTGCCAAAAGGCACTACACCACCACTTTCTGCACTGCGGGCTTCGGCACTGTCGTCCACCATACGAATCTCAAGCGTGGCGGTACGGCCCAAAATGTCTTTGGCCTTCGCTGTGTCTTGCACGCCAGGCAGTTGCACCACGATACGGTCTGTGCCTTGTTGCTGAATCACAGGCTCCGCTACTCCGAGTTCGTTGATTCGGTTGTGCAAGGTGGTGATGTTTTGTTTAATCGCTTGCTCTTGCACACGACGCGAAGCCACTGGATTGATCGTGGCAGTGAGTTTGAACTCCGCACCATCAGGCGCTGAGGCCATTTGCAAGTCCGCAAACTGCGCTTGGATGATGCGTTCTGCAGACTCCAACGTAGGCAGGTCACGGAAACGCACTTCTATTTTTTGACCATCACGACTAATACCGCTGTGGCGCACATTTTTTTCACGCAAGGTGCTACGAATATCGCCTGCCAATGATTCGGCTTTTTTATTCAAGGCGGCAGGCATGTCGACCTGCAACATAAAGTGCACGCCGCCACGCAAGTCCAATCCCAAATACATGGGCGCTGCATGCAGAGCAGATAGCCAAGCAGGCGAGCGTGACAACAAATTGAGCGCGACCACATAAGAAGGATCGCTGGCATCTGGCACCAAAGCTTGCTGAATCGCGTCTTTGGCTTTGATCTGTGCATCCGTGCTGTCAAAACGCACTTTGAGCGAACCACCCTCTAGCGCTAACAACTCAGGCGCGAGGCCAGCTACTTTGAGTGCAGACTCCACACGCTCTTGCACAGCCAAATCGACCTTCGCCGTAGCCTTGGCGGCAGAGATTTGCACGGCAGGCGCTTCGCCATAAAAATTAGGCAGCGTATAGAACGCGCCTAAAAACAGAGCGACCCCGAGGACCACATATTTCCAAATAGCGTAACGGTTCATGGCGAATTCGCGTAGGGCGCGCGGAGGCTAAGTCGTAACAGTCGCTTACTTCAGCGAGCCTTTTGGCAATACTTGGACGATGGCATGGCGCTGCAACTGCACTTCCACACCGTTGGCAATTTCAATCGTCAAAATGCCTGCATCCAACTGGGTGACCTTGCCGAGTAAGCCACCCGCGGTAGCAATTTCATCACCTTTAGCGATCGCATCGATCATGGCTTTGTGTTCTTTTTGGCGCTTCATTTGTGGACGAATCATCACAAAGTACAACACCACAAACATCAAAATCAAAGGCAACATGCCGCTGAGAGAAGACATCACATCGCCACCAGCGCCAGCGGCGGGTGCAGTTTGGGCAAAAGCAGTAGAAATCAACACGTAAGTGGCTCCAAATAATTAACGCCACGCAGACGCAACGCGCGTCTG
>CAYFLF010000088.1:0-7595 GCA_964343725.1 uncultured Bordetella sp. | reverse complement strand
TGCAAACACCACATCGCTTTATTTTTCTTTTAGTAAGTTACTTATCTGCACTCAGAAAGAGCCTGGATAAGCTCCCCCATCGGTCAAAATATTTTGACCAGTGATGTAGCTAGCCTGCGCAGAGCATAAGAAGGCACAAGTTTCACCAAATTCGTCAGGATGGCCAAAACGTAATGCAGGAATTGTTTTCTTGCGGGCATCCATGACGGCTTCTATCGGTTGACCAGTTTTTTCTGCGGCGCCTTTCATCGTGCCTTTGAGGCGATCGGTGTCGTAGGCGCCAGGCAACAAGTTGTTGATCGTGACGTTGTTGGAAGCGAGCTTAGTAGTGCGCGCGGCGCCAGCAATGAAACCCGTCAAACCAGAACGCGCGCCGTTTGACAATCCCAAAATATCAATCGGCGCTTTGACAGCACTAGAGGTGATATTGACGATGCGGCCAAATTTTCGATCGGCCATACCGTCTACAGTGGCTTTGATCAATTCGATGGGTGTCAGCATATTGGCATCAACCGCTTTGATCCAAGCTTCGCGATCCCAATTGCGAAAGTCTCCTGGAGGTGGTCCGCCCGCATTGGTCACAACGATGTCGTAATTTTTTCCAGGACCCCCTTGGATGGACCAAATCTTTTCACGGCCCTCTGGCGTAGTGATATCGACAGCAGCAGCAATGATGGTGGTTCCAAATTTGCGGAGTTCTTTCGCTGCAGCATCAAGCGCCTCAGCGCCACGGGCAACGATCACCACATTGACACCTTCACGCGCCAACGATTGGGCACAGCCATACCCCAGGCCTTTGCTGGCTCCTCCCACCAATGCCCACTTACCTTTGATTCCTAGATCCATTATTTTTCTCCATACTTAGTCACTAAAAAAACACCACCCACCACCAACAAGGTACCAGCCCCAATCCAGAGGTTGAGTGGTTCATCCAACACCAGCACACCCATCGTAATGGTTGCCATGGGGCCAATCATGCCAGTTTGTGCTGTCAAGGCCGCTCCGATACGTTCAATGGCCATCATCACCATCAAGACCGGTGCAACCGTACACAGCAAAGCATTCAATAAAGCCAGCCATAGGACTTGCACGGGCACTTCAGCAGCTGAAAGTGGCCGCAAAGCTAAAAATTGCAAGATACAGCAGATACAAGCCACACTGGTTGCCAAACCTACCAATCGCAATGCACCGATGCGACGCACCAATTGTCCGCTAAATAGCAAATAAAACGCATAGGTTAAGGCACTTGCAAATACAAGTGCACTGCCAAGCGCCACGTCTGTTCCCGTAAAAGACAGCTCATGCACAAATACCAACAAAACACCGCTGTAACTCACAGCCATGGCAAGCATACGAATGCGCTGTACTGGTTTTTTGTAAATCAACCATCCCAGTACCACGACCAAGGTTGGGTTCAAGTAAAGAATCAATCGCTCTAAGCTAGCAGAGATGTATTGCAAACCTAAAAAGTCTAGGTAGCTCGAGAGGTAATACCCCACAAAACCCAAGGCAGCAATCCCAACCATATCGCGCTTGGTCAATGGATTTTCGCGTGCGTGAGTTTGCCGCTCTGCCCAAATACTTAACGCAATAAAAAAAGGCAAGGCAAACAACATGCGAAGCATGATGATGGTGACGGCGTCTACCCCATAGCGGTAAGATAGTTTGACAATAATGGCCTTACCACTAAATGCAATCGCGCCAGCAGCTGCCAACAGTAAACCCGATAACGAAGAGCGCGTGAGCGTAGACATCGACACGAGTTTATTCGCACTCGCACACAACTTCATGCGCCAAGTTGCACTATTTGTCCTGTGTGCGTCATGCAAGCGACTGAGTGCAAGCGACACAAGACTTAAACTCTCCCCATGCGCCCATCATTAATCCAACGATTTCTTCTAGCTAATCGACAGACTCGGCGCAAAGCATCAGGTTTGCCTGTCATTTGGAAAGGCATGCTGTGGATGGCCGCTGGTGGATTTTTATTTTCTATCCTCAACACCATCGTGCGCGCCATCGCCATGCAGATGGATCCATTTGAAGTGCAGTTTTTACGCTACCTATTTGGCCTCCTAGTAATGTTGCCTTGGGTATTCAAGGCTGGCCCTCGCAACTATTGGCCTACCGATGTGAAAGGGCAGTTTTGGCGAGGAGGCGTTCACACCATGGGCATGGTGTTGTGGTTCATTGCATTGCCCAAAATTCCTTTGGCGGATATGACTGCCATTAGTTTTACTGGACCTATTTTCATCATGATTGGCGCTTCTTGGTTTTTGGGTGAACCCATGCGCCGCGATCGCTGGATAGCAGCCTTGATCGGTTTTGCGGGAGTCGTGGTGGTGGTCGCCCCCAAAATGTCAGGCGCTGGTGGCGGCTACCACTTGGTGATGCTGGCCTCTGCTCCACTTTTTGCAGCGTCCTTTCTGATCACCAAAGCCCTCACGCGCTATGAAAAAACTACCGTCATCGTGTTTTGGCAAGCGTTGACCGTCTCCTCTTTTAGCTTGCCATTGGCATTGCTGCATTGGCAAGACCCTAGCCTGTGGCAATGGACAGGTTTTTTAATTGCAGGCATTTTGGGAAGCGTAGGCCATTATTGTTGGACCCGCGCATTTCATGCTGCAGATATTTCTTCTACCCAATCACTGCGTTTTTTAGATTTGGTGTGGACTTCTGCATGGGGATGGCTGGTTTTTTCAGATATTCCTAGCCAATCGACCTGGATAGGTGCTTTTGTGATTTTGGCGGCAACCGTTTGGATTGCGCGGCGCGAGGGTCAGCAGCCAATGAAAGACCCCATAGACGAGCCGGTTCACTGACCGAGCACAACACCTTCTCTTCTTGGATCGGTCCCGCTGATCCAATTTTTGTTTGCCGGTCCATTGGGTAGTTTGACAATCGTTTGTAAGCCACTCGTCAATGCCAACTCGCGCACTTCGGCGCCGCGTGCGCGCAAAGACTGCAGTGTCTCTGCGCTAAAGCGCTTTTCTTCCACCACCATCGGGTCGCCCAATGCGCCGAAGTTGGGTAAATCAATCGCTTGCTGAGGCGTCATACCCCAGTGCAAAACACCCAACAAGGTTTTGGCGGTGAAGTGAATAATCATCTCGCCACCGGGACTCCCTGTACTCATCAAGAGTTCACCCGTACGCTTGTCAAACACCAAGGTAGGGGACATGGATGAACGCGGACGTTTATTGGCTTGAACGCGATTCGCAATCGGTCGACCTTGCAAGTCTGTTGGCGCAAAACTAAAGTCGGTTAGCTCGTTATTTAATAAAAACCCACGCACCATTTGGCGTGCGCCAAAAGCACTCTCGATTGTGGTGGTCATTGCCAAAGTATTGCCATAGGCGTCGACAACACTGATGTGCGAAGTACCGAACTCGACTTGATCCGACATGGGGGCATAGACACTCTTTTGAGCGCCTAGAGGCGTTCCAGCAGGGGTTTGTTTCAAACTTGTTGGACCAATCAATTGCGCGCGCAGTTTTAAATATGCAGGGTCTAAAAGACTTTGCCAATCGCCAGCAGGCGCTTGCACAAAGTCTGGATCAGCCACATACAGTGCGCGATCAGCAAATGCCAAGCGCGAAGCCTGCGCATAGTCATGCAACCAATCTGCATTCAATTCACCTTGAATGGGCGAACGTAATGCGTTGGGTGTGTGTTGCAACAAGCCTAATATTTGTCCAATGGCGATCGTGCCTGAGCTGGGGGGCGGAAAACCACAAATTTCCAATACCCTGGTCTGAACTATGTGGTCAAAACACAAGGCCTTGCGTTTTATGGCTTGGTATTGCGCCAAATCTTGTAAACGCAAATGGCCAGGGTTTTTGGGGTGCTGTTGCACTTTATCCACCATCGCTTGCGCTAACTCGCCTTTGTAAAAAGCATCTGCTCCTTCGTTTCCAATGCGTTGCAATACGTCTGCTAATTCTGGGTTGCGCAGTAAATGCCCCACTGGATAGGGCGCTCCATTTGCTTGATAAAAATAAGCTCGCGCATGAGGGTCTAGACGGAGATAAGCATCCGCCAACAAAGAAGCATGCAAGCGAGGGCTGATGGCAAAACCATTTTTAGCCAATTTGATAGCTGGCTCAAACAGTTGTGACCACGGTAATTTGCCATGCTGCTGATGCGCCATCGCCAGCATCTTCAAAACACCAGGTGTCCCTACAGCGCGACCACCTACAAGCGCTTCGAAAAAGGGTATGGGTTGACCATTCGCATTCAAAAACAAAGTTTCGCTTGCACCACTTGGCGCTGTCTCACGACCATCAAATGCTTCTATGAGCCGGGTGGGACCTACACCACGGCTGTGTAATAAGAAGGCGCCACCCCCTATGCCACTAGACTGCGGCTCCACCAAACCCAAGACCATTTGTATCGCAATCGCAGCGTCAACTGCTGAGCCACCTGCTTGCAAAATCGCAAGACCTGCCTGAGACGCCAAAGGATTGGCACTTGCCACAACGGTTTTCTGTGTGTACACATCCGTATTGCGCCTGATCTGACTTGCGATTTCTGGTTGTATCGCCGCATCGACTGACGTCTGCTTGTTTGACTTAGCAGAAGTTGCAGGCACAACATCACCAACGGTCCAATTGGCACATCCAACTAGGAGTCCTGCCACAACGAGGACTTTCATCGCAGCAATAGCGCGTTTAGGGTGACTCATATGGATCCCAACACGCAACTACTCGGCAGTATTTCTGCGCTAAAAACCTGCAGCCAAACCGTCACGACGCGAATCACTCGCGACGATATAACCTTCTACTTTTGGATCGCCAGCGCGCCAAATGAATTGGCCTGAACCAAAGTCTTGGTAACTGTCGTTGATCACCTCCATGCGATGCCCTCGTGCATGTAGGCCAGCAACGGTATTGCTGTCCAGTGCTGATTCCACATTGATCTCTAAGCCCTCGTTATAACGCCAACGCGGGGCATCGCATGCGGCTTGTGGATTTTGTCCGTAGTCCAACATACGCACCAAGGTTTGCATATGGCCTTGGGGTTGCATGTTTGCGCCCATCACGCCAAAACTCATGACGGGTTGTCCGTCCTTGGTCAGGAAAGCAGGAATGATGGTGTGAAAGGGTCGCTTACCTGGCGCCACCAAATTGGCTGGATTGTGTCCATTGGCATTGACGTTGAAAGCATGGCCACGGTTTTGCAAACTCACACCAAAGGTAGGTTCTACACAACCAGAACCAAAGCCCATGTAATTGCTCTGAATAAAGCTGACCATCATGCCGTTTTCATCAGCAGCACTTAAATAAATCGTGCCGCCTTTCACAGGATTGCCAGCGCCAAAATCCTGCGCTTTCTTCATGTCGATGAGCTTGGCGCGGCTCTTTAGATATGCAGGGTCTAGCATTTGCGCGGGTGTTACCTCCATCGCAGAAGCCTCCGCAACATAACGGTAAACATCGGCAAAGGCCAATTTCATTGCTTCAATTTGCAAATGCTGTGAATCGACACCGTCGACTTTCAACGCACTTAGATCAAAGTTTTCCAAAATGCCTAAAGCGATCAAAGCAGCAATACCTTGGCCATTGGGCGGTATCTCATGGAGCGTATAGCCACGGTAATGTTGGGCAATTGGCGTCACCCATTCAGCTTGGTAATTTTCAAAGTCTTTGACAGTGAGGCTACCGCCATGTGTTTGAGAAAATTTTTCAATGGCATGCGCAATTTCTCCACCATAAAACGCTTGGCCTTTGCTTTTAGCAATAGATCGCAAGCCATTCGCCGCTGAGGTGAACTTGAATAATTCACCAACTCGTGGCGCTCGACCCCAAGGCAAAAAGCCTTCTTTAAATCCAGGCATTCCTTGTAGCTCTGGCGTTGCCGCCTCCCATTTTTGTTGGACCACCACGGGCAATAAATATCCACGTTCCGCAATTTCAATAGCCGGTTGCAACAAATCTTCAAACGGCAGTTTTCCAAATCGTTGATGCATGGCCACCCAAGATGCAACTGCACCAGGCACAGTGATGGAGTCCATGCCGCGCTTAGGAGGTGCCAAGGTGTCTTTGCCGTATTTATTTTGGAAATATGCTGGTGTCCATGCCTGCGGTGCGCGACCTGAAGCGTTCAAACCATGCAGCGAGGAGCCATCCCAGATCAAAGCAAAGGCATCTGATCCCAAACCGTTGCTCACAGGCTCGACCACTGTCATCATGGCCGCTGCTGCAATTGCCGCATCGACTGCGTTACCGCCTTGCAAGAGCATGCGCAAACCAGCTTGTGAGCCTAAGGGGTGCGAAGTAGACACCACATTACGCGCAAAGACAGGTAAACGGGTGGAGGTATAGGGATTGTTGTAATCGAATTGCATATTTTTCCCACAAAAGAAACGGCACCCGAAGGTGCCGTCAGGTCAGATAGAAAGAAGGCTTATTCTTCGACAAAAGCCTCTTCGCGCTTGTTTCGGATCGATGGTAGCAACACTATCACTAACAAGCACAAGGCGGCCGCCAATAACCCAGCAGACAAGGGGCGGGTTGCAAAGACAGACCAATCGCCACGAGAGAGCAAGAGTGCGCGACGCAGGTTTTCTTCCATCATGGGGCCCAAAATGAATCCCAACAATAGAGGCGCTGGTTCTACGCCCAGCTTGGCAAACACATAGCCCACAAAACCAAAGGCGGCCACCATCCAAATATCAAACGTATTGTTATTGGTGGAATAAACGCCGATGGCACAGAACAGCACGATGGCAGGGAACAAGAAGCGATATGGCACAGACAAAAGCTTGATCCACATGCCAATCAATGGCAAGTTCAATATGACCAACATCAAATTGCCTAACCACATCGATGCGATCAAGCCCCAGAACAACTCTGGGTTGCTGGTCATCACTTGGGGGCCTGGTTGAATGTTGTGGATGGTCATCGCACCCACCATCAACGCCATCACTGCATTAGGTGGAATACCTAAGGTAAGCAATGGGATAAATGAAGTTTGTGCGCCAGCATTGTTCGCCGATTCAGGCGCTGCAACGCCACGAATATTGCCTTGACCAAATGGCACTTCGCCAGGACGCAACTTGGTTTTTTTCTCGATGGTGTATGCCGCAAAAGCCGCTAACAATGCGCCACCGCCTGGTAGCACACCCAATAGTGAACCCAAAGTCGTGCCGCGAATCACAGCAGGCAACATGTTTTTGAAGTCTTCTGCAGTGGGGAACAACCCTTCCACTTTGGCAGTGAAAACTTCACGATCGTCTTCATGTTGGGACAGGTTGGTAATGATTTCACCGTAACCAAACACGCCCATGGCTACCACCACGAAGCCAACACCGTCGGTCAACTCTGGAATGTCAAAGCTAAAACGCGCAACACCTGAATTGACGTCAGTACCAATGAGACCCAGCAACAAACCCAAGATGATCATCGCAATCGCTTTGAGCAATGAACCAGAGGCCAGCACCACAGCACCGACCAAACCCAAAATCATGAGCGAGAAATATTCCGCTGGTCCAAACTTGAATGCAAGTTCAGTCAAAGGAGGTGCAAACGCAGCCAAGATTAGTGTGCCGATAGAGCCAGCGAAGAACGAGCCTAAACCAGCAGCCGCCAAAGCAGGAC
>CAYFLF010000087.1:0-7631 GCA_964343725.1 uncultured Bordetella sp. | reverse complement strand
TGCATTTCATTTTGCAAACGGCGAAGCTTGGTGGCCGAGCCCGTTGGTGTTGCACCGCCCACTAACCACGGATCTATGTTGCGGCCTATCACCCGATCCAGCGAGGCGGTGGGCAAGCCGGCAAATACATCGGACTGCGCCAACCACTGTCCACTCGCAAACGGATAAAGCGCAATACCGTCTTGCGCAAAAAAATCTTGCATCGCTTCAAAAAGTTGGGCGTCTGTGTCTGCGTCAATCTGCAAATGCGCAGGGTCGCCCATCGTGACTTGGCCATTGCTCACATGCCAATTGCATAGCGTGACAAAAGCCCAAGCAGATTGGCTAGCACTCAAATGCTGTTGAGATGCCGCAAGTGCAGCCCATGGCACACAACCGTTTGCAACATCCAAACCAAGAGCTTGGGCCTGCGCCACCTCATGGGGCATAGCCAAACTAGTGGGTAATAAGCCATGGGGCGCTTCATGGATGACCGATATGCGTTGCATGTATCGCATCCATTGGCGCAAAAAAGGCAAGTCATCGTTGGCAGGCCAGTTGGCTGGCGCACCATGGCCAGACCACAGCGCATAAGGAAGCACCCACATGGGCAAATCAAAAGACATGGCCGCGATTGTCCTTGATGACACAATCACCCCCTGTGAAAAACCGCTCATCTTCCCTTCCCTATGAATTACTGATTGGCTGGCGCTACACGCGAGCAGGTCGTAGCGCTGGGCGTAATGGGTTTATTTCTTTTATTTCTGGTGTCTCGATGCTCGGCATTGCACTGGGTGTTGCGGCGTTGATCATTGTGTTGAGTGTGATGAACGGTTTTCAAAAAGAAGTACGCGATCGCATGCTCGCTGTTGTCTCCCATATAGAACTGACCACACCCACTGGCGATGCCTTTGCAGATGTGGACGCTGTTATCAACAAAGTTCGACAACATCCTGAAGTCCTAGCCGCCGCTCCTTTTGTTTCGCAACAAGCTTTGCTGGCACGCGGTGAAGACATGCGCGGCGCCCTTGTGCGTGGCATTGAACCCGATATGGAAGCGCAGGTAAGCGACTTCACCCTGCAAATTCCGCCCAAGGTGCGAGCCTCATTGCAAGCTGGCAGTTTCAATGTGGTGTTGGGTGGAGAACTTGCACTGGCTATGGGCGTACAAGTGGGGGACCGCATCACGCTCATTTCGCCAGGAGGTCAAGTCACGCCCGCTGGCGTATTGCCGCGTTTAAAGCAACTCACGGTGTCCGGCATTTTTGATTCCGGTCACTATGAATACGACGCTACTTTGGCACTTATCCATATAGAAGACGCGCAACGCATTTTTCGGGTTGAGGCGCCCAGCGGCATTCGACTCAAGATCGAACACATGAATGATGCGCGCGCGGTAGCTTATGCGCTCTCCGCCCTTTTGGGTGGAGAAGTGATCGTGCGCGATTGGACGCGTCAAAACCGTACCTGGTTTGCCGCTGTTCAAGTAGAAAAACGCATGATGTTCATCATCCTCACCCTCATCGTGGCAGTCGCGGCTTTCAATTTAGTGACGACATTGGTCATGACCGTGACTGACAAACGCGCCGACATTGCCATTTTGCGAACGCTAGGTGCTAGCCCCTCAAGTGTCATGACCATTTTTGTGGTGCAAGGCGCGACCGTAGGCGTGTTGGGCACTTTGGGTGGACTGTTATTGGGTCTTGGCATTGCGTTCAACATTGACGTCATCGTTCCAGCGATTGAGCAATTGTTGGGCGCCAGTTTTCTGCCACGTGATATTTACTTGATCAGCCGCATGCCGAGCGATCCGCAATCTGCTGATATTTGGCCTGTGGCCTTGATATCGCTTGCCTTGGCGTTTGTGGCGACGATTTACCCCAGCTGGCGTGCAAGTCGCATCCAACCTGCTCAGGCTTTGCGTTACGAGTGAGGCTGAGGATATTGAGAATGAACAAGCCCGTCGTTTTAGAAGCACAACATGTCAGTAGACGGTTCAGCGAGGGGCCGTTGGATGTCTCTGTCTTGCAAGACGTCAATCTGTCGGTGACCGCAGGTGAAACACTCGCTATCGTTGGCGCATCCGGCTCTGGCAAAAGCACCTTGCTACATATTCTGGGTGGTCTAGATTCACCCACCTCGGGTTCTGTCAATTTGCAAGGCCAAACCCTAGGCGGATTGAGCGCCACAGAATTAGGCAACTTACGCAACCAGCATTTGGGCTTTGTGTACCAGTTCCACCACTTGTTACCCGAATTCAGTGCCGTTGATAACGTAGCCATGCCTTTGTGGATTCGCCGAATGGATCGCCATGCAGCAGACCTGCAAGCCAAAGCCTTATTGGAGTCTGTGGGTCTTGGCCAACGTATGTTGCATCGACCTGCCGAGTTGTCTGGCGGCGAACGCCAACGTGTGGCGATTGCCCGTGCCTTGGTCACGCGCCCTGCTTGTTTGTTGGCCGATGAGCCGACAGGCAACTTAGACCGCAACACTGCAGACCATGTGTTTTCCTTGATGCTTGAATTAGCCCATTCACAAGGCACTGCGTTTGTAGTGGTCACACACGACAGCCAACTGGCAAATCGTTGTGACCGACAACTACATCTGGTAGCAGGTAGTCTGCAAGACTAAGGCCATGCCTTGGATAGACACCCACTGTCACCTTGACGCTGCAGAATTTGACGCTGACCGCGATGCGGTGCGCCAAAAAGCCCAATCTTTAGGCGTTGGCGTTTGCGTGATTCCAGCGGTGATGGCCGCCCATTTTGACGAAGTCCGGTTGCTGGCGCATCGACATCAAGATGTCTACGCCTTGGGCGTTCACCCACTCTTTACTCCACAGGCCAACGAGGCAGATCTTGCGACCTTGGACGCCCAACTACTCGCACAACAAGACGACCCGCGCTTGGTTGCAGTCGGCGAAATTGGACTCGATGGGTTTGTGCCAGCGATCAACACGCCAGAGGCGTTTGCCAAACAAACCTATTTTTATGAAGCGCAACTCCAACTTGCGCAACGACACCATCTGCCCGTGATCTTGCACGTGCGACGTAGCGCAGACGAATTACTCAAAGGGCTGCGTAGGTTTCCAGTGGTCAGCGGCATCGCCCATGCCTTCAACGGCAGTCTGCAACAAGCGCAGATGTTGATCGAAATGGGATTCAAACTTGGTTTTGGTGGTGCCATGACTTATGCACGCGCGACCAAACTCAGAGCGCTGGCAACCGAGTTGCCACTATCAGCCTTGGTTTTAGAAACCGATGCACCCGACATTCCGCCACACTGGATCTACACCACTGCGCAAGAGCGGGAGAAAGGCAAGGCGCAAGGCAGAAATAGCCCCGCTGAGTTGCCCCGTATCGCATCCGTTTTGGCTGAACTGCGCGGTATTTCATTGGAAGAACTTGCAAACGCCACCTCGGCCAACGCTTGCCAAGCCCTCCCCCGCCTACAATTAGCGCTGTGAGTACTACTGTTTTAAATGCCGATCTGCACTGCCACTCTGTGGTGTCTGATGGCACGCTCACACCAGAGGAATTAGCAGCGCGCGCAAAGGCCAACGGTGTCGAACTCTGGGCACTGACTGACCACGATGAGATCAGCGGCCAGACGCGCGCACTGGCTGCCGCCAAATCCCAAGGCATGCAGTACCTCACTGGTACTGAAATCTCAGTGACTTTCGCGGGTCAGACTGTGCACATCGTGGGTTTAGGCTTCGACCACGAAGACGCGGGTATGCATGAGGGTTTGCGCAAAACCCGAGGCGGTCGCGGTGAACGCGCCCTTGAAATGTCGGAAGGCTTGGCGCAAGTGGGTATCCACGGTTGCTATGAAGGCGCCCTGAAATACGTCGGCAACCCCGAACTCATCTCGCGCACCCACTTTGCCCGCTACTTGGTGGAGTCAGGCGTTTGTGCGGACACGCACGAAGTATTTCGTAAATACCTGACCGAGGGCAAACCTGGCTTTGTGCCCCATCGCTGGGCTTCCCTGAAAGAAGCTGTTCGTTGGATCACCGACGCCAAAGGTATTGCCATCATTGCCCACCCAGCGCGTTACAACTTCACGCCGAATGAAGAATTTGCATTCTTCACAGAGTTTAAAAACCATGGCGGACAGGGTGTAGAAGTAGTCACTGGCAGCCACACCACCGCCGAATATGTCAAATACGGTGACATGGCAAAAGAATTCGATCTACTCGCCTCGCGGGGCAGTGACTTTCATAGCCCAGAAGAAAGCCGTATTGATCTGGGCACTCTGCCTTGGCTGCCCGGCCAACTCACCCCCGTGTGGGAAGCCTTGGCCCATCGCATCCAATGAGTACCGTTTCGAACCGCACATCTGCCGACGGATCCCCCCTATCAGCACAACAAGCCTTAGCCGGCATGCTCTATGCCGTGGTTGCGATGGCGTGCTTTGCTGTGCTCGATACCACTAATAAATTTCTCTTGGCCAGCGTCCCTATGTTGATGGTGCTCTGGTTTCGCTATGCCTTTCAAGCCGTTGCCACCACCGCCTTGATGTTGCCGCGCAGAGGCCGTGCCGTGTTCCACACTGGCGCTTTCAAGCTTCAAATCATTCGCGGATTGCTTTTGCTGACATCTAGTTTTTTAGCGTTTGGCAGTTTGATTCGCATGCCAGTTGCCGAGTTCAGCGCGATCGCCATGCTGTCGCCTTTGGCGGTGACGATATTGGCGCGCTTTATTTTGAAAGAGCATGTCTCCACGCTGCGCTGGATATTTGTCTCAGGCGGAATGGTGGGCGCTCTGCTCATTGTTCGACCAGGCGGCAGCATGGAACCCAGCCATGCTTGGATTCCGCTACTCATGGTCTTGTCTTATTCCAGTTTTCAAATTTTGACCAGCCACATGGCTAAAACTGAAACGCCTGAGACGATGCACATTTACACCGGCTGGGTCGGCACTTTGATCACGACCAGTCTGGTACTGAGTGTTTGGACTTCCGAATTGACTTACTTGGAATGGGGGCTGTTGTTATTAATTGGATGTGTTGGCACCTTGGGGCACTATTTGCTGATCGTGGCCTTTGCGCGCGCGCCAGCTTCGCGCGTCACCCCATTTCTCTACAGTGGCATTGCCTTTGCGACGTTCACCGGTTGGGTGGTTTTCTCGCATGTTCCTGATCCAATCGCGCTCACTGGGATGTGCTTGATTGCTCTTTGTGGCCTCGGTGCTGGCTGGCTTGGCCAACGTGAACATGCGCAAAACGTTCCACCTGCGCACGATTGAGGCAACCCTGCCATGGCCCAATTTCTGCAGGTGCATCCTGAGAACCCCCAACCGCGTTTACTCAAACAAGCTGTCTCTTTTTTAGCCAGCGGTGGCGTGGTGGCAGTGCCCACCGACTCGAGCTATGCCTTGGTATGCCACTTGGACGATAAAACCGCGGTCGAAAAAATGCGTCGCATTCGTCAAGTAGACGATAAACACCACCTCACCCTGCTGTGCCGCGATTTGTCCGAGTTGGCTAACTACGCCAAAGTGGACAACCGCCAATACCGCTTGCTCAAGGCTGCGACGCCAGGCGCCTACACATTCATATTAGAGGCGACCAAAGAAGTTCCTCGCCGTGTCAGTCATCCACAACGCAAAACCATTGGCCTTCGGGTGCCAGAAAACAAAACCCTGCTCGAACTTTTGTCCTTGCATGGCGAGCCTTTACTGGCCACCACCTTGATTCCCCCTGACGAAACGGACCCGATGAATGACGCGCAAGAAATTCGGGAGCGCTTTGAGCATGAGCTCGCTGCCGTGATTGACGCCGGTGCTTGTCCGCTAGAGGCCACCACGGTAGTTGACCTCACGAGCATGGAAGGTGGCGGCGACCCCACCCTCCTTCGACGCGGTCGAGGGGCATTAAGAGCATTGGGGCTTGAATAGGCAATGCGACAATTCTTTTCATTCAATTCACAAAGTTAAATTCATGAAAGACCGCGTTCTCTCAGGCATGCGCCCTACTGGCGCATTGCATTTAGGCCACTACCACGGCGCCCTCAAAAATTGGGTGCGATTGCAGTCTGACATGGAGTGCTACTTCTTCGTTGCCGATTGGCATGCCTTGACTACACACTACGAAAGTCGTGAAGTCATTGAACAAAACGTCTACGAGATGGTGATCGATTGGTTGGCCGTTGGCTTGGACCCCAATCAATGCACGATGTTTTTGCAAAGTCGCATCCCTGAGCATGCAGAACTTTTCACCCTCCTCGCGATGGGTACCCCTCTGGGCTGGTTAGAGCGTGTTCCCACCTACAAAGACCAGCAAGAAAAACTCAAAGACAAAGACTTGGCGACCTATGGCTTTTTGGGCTACCCCTTGTTGCAGGCCGCCGACATCTTGATTTACAAGGCCAAATATGTGCCCGTTGGCGAAGACCAAGCCAGCCACGTCGAGTTGACCCGCGAAGCCGCCAGGCGCTTTAACCACCTCTATGGGCGCGAAACCAATGCCCTTGAAAAAGCCCAAGCCAGTCTGGCCAAGCTACCCAAAGACAGCGTCAAGCGGTTTGAGAAATCGCGCAAAACCTACCAAGAAACGGGAGACGCCAAAGCACTGGAAGGCGCCATGGGCTATCTCGCTAGCGCCCCAGAGCTTGACGCACTAGACCGCGAGCGGTTAGAGGGGTACTTCAAAGGGACTGGCAAAGTGATCTTGCCCGAGCCCCAAGTCTTGCTGACTGAAGCGAGCAAGCTTCCAGGGCTTGACGGTGCCAAGATGAGCAAAAGCTACAACAATGCCATCTCCATCCGTGAAGACCGCGCCACCTTGGAGCTCAAAGTCAAACGTATGCCTACTGACCCAGCGCGCGCCAAGCGCACAGACGCTGGTAATCCTGAAAACTGTCCTGTCTGGCAATTCCACAAGGTCTACAGCACAGAAGAAACCAAAACTTGGGTGACCCAAGGCTGTAAAACCGCTGGAATTGGCTGTTTGGAGTGCAAACAGCCCATCATTGACGCCATCCTGCATGAGCAACAGCCCATGTTCGAGCGTGCTGAGAAATACCTAAGCCAGCCCAAGCTGGTTCGTGATATTGTCGATGCAGGTACTGAAAAAGCACGCATTACAGCCCGAGCCACCATGGACGATGTTCGGTCAGCAATGGGGCTAAACTACTAACTTACACGAGCAGGAGTAATAAAAATGAGTATGTACATCATCGATGACCACCCCCTGGTCCGTTCCGCCATCGCCATGTTGCTACGACGTATGCGCTCATCGACCAAGGTCATCGAATTAGACAAATTCAGTGAATTACAAGCTGCAATTATCAAAAACGGGGAGCCTTCTTTGTTTGTGCTCGACTTGCTTTTGCCTGGTGTCAAAGGCACCAGCGCAGTCTCTGAAGTCAAAAAGCTATACCCCGAAGTGCCCTTGGCAGTTCTCTCATCCATGCCTGCTGGCGAAGCAGAGGAAACATGTATCGAAGCTGGCGCTGACATCTACATCGAAAAATCAACTCCTAGCAATGAAATCGGAGAAGCACTCAAAGGCTTGTTTGCTGCGGAAGCCAGCGACGAAGAAACCATCCCCCTTGGAGACACCAAGCTGTCCAAGCGCCAAAAGCAGCTCATCATCATGTTGGATCGTGGCCTAGGCAACCGCGAAATCGCCGAAGAGCTCGATATCAG
>CAYFLF010000086.1:0-7680 GCA_964343725.1 uncultured Bordetella sp. | reverse complement strand
AAAAACAACAGTCAAATATTAAAAAGTCGCGACTTTTTAATATTTGACTATAAAAAAGTCGGATAAAACGTTAAAGCGAAATGTTGAGGCTAAAAATCTAGACAACACAGAGGGCCTATTGAGCTCATACCCATTAGTCTAAAAATAAGTAAACTTAGATTTGATATGTACATCCCCGAACATTTCGCCATATCCGACCCCCAAGTCCTCCACCGGATCATCCGCGAACATCCATTGGGCGTATTGGTAACGTCAACCGCAAGCGGATTAGATGCCAACCATATTCCATTTGAATTCAACCCTTCTGTTGGCAAATTAGGTGTGCTGACAGGGCATGTGGCGCGTGCGAATCCAGTCTGGCAACAGTGCTTACAGGGTGCTGATGTATTGGTAATTTTTCGGGGCGTTGAAACCTATATTTCACCTAATTGGTACCCCAGCAAGCATGAAACGCATCGTCAAGTCCCCACTTGGAACTACGAAGTAGTGCATGTGCATGGTCGTATGACCGTACATGACGATGAAAAATTCATGCGTGGCGTCGTCGCGCGACTAACGCGCACACACGAAGCGCAAGAGCCCAAACCATGGAAGATGGGCGACTCAGCACCCGACTACATTGATTCAATGCTCAAGGCGATTGTGGGAATCGAAATTGTGATTGAGAGGTTTGAAGGTAAATCAAAACTCAGTCAAAACCGAGAACCGCGTGATCTGCAAGGTGCTGTCGATAAATTGCGCGAACAAGGCAAAACTAGCATCGCACAAGCGATGGAAAAGCCCACAACCCGATAAATTATCAATACTGACTGGCAGGCAAATCTACTTGCATGCCGTCCATAGCCTCAGTCAACTTAATTTGGCAAGACAAACGGCTATTGGGCTGACGTGCACAGGCCGCAAAATCTAGCATGCCGTCTTCGTCATCTGTCATAGCAGGTAATTGGCTGAACCAAGGTTCACGCACCATGACATGGCATGTGGCGCAAGTCAATGTGCCGCCACAGTCTGCAGCAACACCTTCAATATTGGCACCCACGGCGGCCTTCATTAAGCTTTGACCTGCTTTGGCTTCTATCGAAGTGCCTATTGCGTTGTCTGCGGTTTCAAATAAAACAATCTTGACCATGTTGGTTGCGTAGTGTGTGTAAAAGTTGAAGTGATATTTGTATGCGCAATTAAATGCGACTGAAATATTCACGTTTTTGAAATTCTAATTTGTCTTCTGCATCATCAAATCTTTGCTGTTCAGATTTTTTGATGCGCGCGTAGTAGCGTAAAAATTCTGAGCCAAATCCTTCACGCATAGCGCTGTTATCTTGGAGTGCAAGCAATGCATCGCTCAGATTATTAGGAATTCGAACGGCTTGATCGTTCATTGTTTCATCAGAATTGCCATAAGGAGAATCTGTTGCCAGTGGTGGAACTAACTTTTCTTGCATACCTTGTAAACCTGCATGGATTTGTGAGGCCATATACAGATAGGGATTGGCGGCAGGCTCTCCAAGGCGATTTTCTATACGCGTGGATGGATCTCCTGCTTGCCCTATAACACGTAGCATGGCACCACGGTTATCACGCCCCCACAAGATAGATTGCGGTGCTAAAGCGTTTGGCCTAAATCGCCCAAATCCATTCACAGTAGGCGTGCACATCACAGTCATGCCTTGTGCATGTTCTAGCAACCCTGCGAGGTAGTGCGACCCTGCTTCAGATAGGGTGTAGCACGCATCATTCGCTTGTGTGTTGACTTGTGGGGTGTCGCGCATGAAAGCATTGCGGTCATGCTTGGTATCAACAAGTGATTGATGTAGGTGCCAGCCACTAGACATGATGTTTTCGAACGGAGGACGACACATAAAAGTGGCGTAATAGCCTACACGTCTTAAAGCTTGACGTACAGCACTTCGAAACAGCACCATATTGTCTGCGGCGGTGAGTGCATCGGTAGCGTCGAAAACCGCTTCTACTTGGCTGGGCCCGAGTTCAATCTCTAACGACACCAAGGGTAGACCTAAGGCTTGCGCAGTATGCTGCACGATACGCAAAGGTTCTTCAGCCATGTCAAACCAATTCTCAGCGAGAAGGTTGTACCCTGGGTGTATCAAACTTACTTCAGGACTTGCGCCTGGCCAAGTAACAAAGTGAGGATCGAGGTCAGTTCCGTGTTGCACATCGCGCAAGCGGTAGATATGAAATTCCACCTCTAGGCCGCAAACCATTTGTAAACCTTTGCTCTTGAGTTTGTTGAGCGCAGATTGCAGCTGAAACCGTGTGTCGTATAAAACCGCTTCTCCATTTTGAAAAACGGGTTGGCATTGAATCCAGCCTGTTTTGTAAGCCCAAGGCAAAACCTTAAAACTATTGGGTATGGGTTTTAAAAGTAAGTTATTTGCAAATTCAAAGCCAGGTAAATCTTGTGCAATGCTAGGCTCAAATACTTTGAATGTAGTGCGATCCGAAGTGTCTTTGAGCATTAATGTGCTGACCATTCCAACACCTTTGTCTAATGCCTCGATGGCTGCATTGGCTGTCAGTGTTTTTCCGCGCAACATGCCATGCGTGTCACACCACGCAAAGCGAACTAGCTCTAAGCCTTGGCTTTTAATGAGCTTTGCAACATTCATGATTACGTGACATCTAAGCTGGCATCCCAAGGCGCACTATTACGCTTGTTGACAACGGCGTCTTGCCACCATCTTTCCCAATCTTGCGCAGGGGCTATGCCGTCCACGGTGTCTGGGCCAAAGCGTTGGGCAGCAACATCAGGCTGGGCAAGGCCAAGTGGAAGTTTGCCAGCTTCTACATCGTCGATTGCTTTGATCAAATTACGACGATTTGCCATGATGGCTACATCACTGGTGCCTAAATGCTCGCGTGTGCGATCTTGGATAGGCCCCATGCTTTCGCAAGCCCATTGGTCATGCACATTAATATCGTTTTCACCCATGCCTAAGTAGGTGCGCGTGTTTTGTTCTTCTGGGTTAAAGCCCCAGTCGTTGTGCCGTCCTGATTTAGGTATGTAGTCAGGTAAGCTAATAGCGCTCAAGCGTTGGTTGCGCATGGCTTCTTTGTCTACAGGGCCTGCAAAGCTGGTAAAAATGGAATACCAATAGGTATTGGTATCGTCAACTGGCACATGTATTTGGGTGATCGTCATAGTTTCAGAGAGAGGTATGACAAATGTGTGCGGAAAGATCGCATTGGTCACACGCACATGGGTAAGTGCATCGGTCATTGGCCGCAAAGCAGTTAGTCGCATTCCAAAAGGCATGGGTGCTAGGCTGATCTGAGGTTGATCAAATTCACGCATCACTTTGGTCATGGGCCAGCGCTCGCCATTGATATCACCAGCGCTAGCACCGCGAAACTGCCTGCCATACGTGTCGTCTAATGACTCGTCAAAAAAGAAACGATGCAAGAACGATGCGTGTGCAGGGTCTACGCCCACTTCAAATGCTTGTAACCAATTGCATTGCCACAAACCCTTGAATGCAAAGGTATGGCTAGCAGGAGCAGTAAAACAGTCCAGCGCGGGAAAGGCGGGTGGGGTTGCGCCTTCGGGGCCAAACCACGCAAACAAAATGCCACTTCGTTCTACGAGCGGATAGTTGCGTTGTTGGATGTGCTGGCAGAGTTTGCTGCCATCAGGCTCAGCGGGTGTTTCTATGCATTGGCCATGTACGTCGAATTTCCATCCGTGAAAAGGGCAACGTAAGCCATCGCCTTCATTGCGCCCAAAAGAAAGATCGGCACCACGGTGGGGGCAGTCGCGATCAAGCAAACCAAATTCACCTTGAGCGTTTTTAAATAACACCAGATCTTGCCCAAGAATGCGTACCCCTTTAACAGGACGAATCCCCATCTTGGGGTCTAGGGATGGGTTAAATTCATCGATTAGTGCAACTGGTTGCCAATAATGGCGCATCAAGTTGCCGCAAGCAGTGTTAGGCCCAATTCGGGTGATGCGTTCGTTGAGTTCGGTTTTCATTTCAAGAAGTGAATTGCTTCCAAGTTGTTTTGCAATTGGGACAGGTTACTTCAATTTGTTTGAATAAATTACCACGACATCTTTGTGTACATGTGGGGCACGATACGATCACTTTTGCATCACGAATCAATGGTGTTTCCACTTGATCTACTGGGATAAATGTAGGTGCTCGTAAGTCAAACTCATGACTGTTTCTAAAGTGCACTTGGTAACCAGGTCGAGGAAGACCAGTTTTTGTGATGTCAGAATCTGCTATCAATATAGGATTTAGTTTGTCCCCCATACCAGTTGCCGTTTTAAACCATGACTTTGAGTAAGTGGGTTTCAAAAAGCTTGCTATGTTGGGGTCATTTAATCTGCTCTTGGCGCCACCAGCTAAGAACTCGCTTTGTTTCAGATAATCGTTAAATAGGCCATAAGCGTAAGTGTGACAAGAATAGGTAAAGTAACCAAAATACAGACAACTTTCCAGTTTGTTGCCAAACGAATACCACTTGAGAGTAACGAGTCGAAGAATATCCATGGCCTTGCTGGCGGTATCACCATCCGTCAGCAATCTATCTTTAAAACAAGCAACCAGCAAAACTTTGAGAGCATTTTCAAACCCTAGGTCTTGACGAATTCCCAGTGGATTGCCGAACATATTTTTCTGCTCGATACTTCTATTGGCTATCTCCATCGTTCGAAAAAACTCCGGCATTGTCGCGGTGATATTGGGTAAGGTCTTTTCGAAGACGGAAAATTCTTGTGCTGATGCGCGGATATTTTCAAATGGATATGGGTGGTCCATGCTCAATTCTCTAAATGGTCAATAATTTTTTGCTTGATGCCTACAAAATCTAGTGTGATAGTTGTTTTTTCTATGACAGTGCTATAGGAATTAATCCAACCAGATTGGACTTTGACTTTGCAATCAAAGAGTTCTTCAAATAGCGTAATGACCCCAATTTCATCGAGCATATTTTTCTTAATTTTTTGAACCAATCCATTGTGGATTTCTTTTCTGGAGGGCGGAGGGCTTTGAGTGGATTGTTTTTCAACATACGTTGACATTTTGACGTCGTATGCTTGCCTTAGTGCCTTGGTTCTAAGTGCGCCATATGCAGTGTTTATTTCTGCCATGACCTTTTGGGCACGGCGACTATCTCCCTTGTATTTGTCAGGATGGTATTTCTGTGCCAAGGCCTTGTAAGCGGCCTTGATCACTACATCTTCTGCAGACGAAAGTAGTCCTAAAGTTCTGTAATGGTCTTGCATATTCCTAGTATCGACAAAAAAATCAGGGCTTTAAATGCTCAGAAATGGCTTTTTTGACGTTAGTCAAAAGGGGGCAGGTTTCAACTGGTCAAGTTTGTATAGACTAACAGTATTACTCCTCCCTATATGACGCATGGCATTCTTGGCTAATTTGATCAACAAATTGAAGCATATGGCAGGTTGGTTCACCAACCAAAAGCCTGATTCAACACTTGAAGTCACTGCGATTACTAAGCAGTTTAAGTTACTAGAAGAAGCCAGAAAGCTAGGTGAGCTTGGCCTACCATCGTTTCACAGCAAAGTGATTACCGCTACCGAGCAAGAAGTAGTTCGCTACATAGAGGGCGTTCGAGAGCAAATTCAGATCCAAACGCTGGCTGACTTGGACCGAATGGATCGCGTCATTCATGAATCGCAGGTACATGAATTCGATCTCAAGCCAGATATTTTGTCGGCTGACTTCGAGCGCAAAGCTTTGATTATTTTCAATGAGCAAAACGCTTGGTTAGAAAAATTAGGAGCTATTGCCAATCGGCGCTATAAAGAATTGGAGAGATTTCGAGATCAAAACAAATTAGAAAGAGATGCAATCTACCCTGACGGAACAGGCCTTTTCTTTCGATATGCCTTGCTTGTGCTTTTGGTAACTTTTGAAGGTGTCTTTAATGCAGCTTTCTTTGCTGAAGGTTTGAGTACGGGATTATTGGGAGGATTTTTATATGCCGTTACTTTGGCAAGCGTCAACGTATTCACTGCTTTTGTGCTGGGTAAAACCGCAGTAAGGTGGGTATTTCACATCAAACCTGCCATCAAATCTGTGGGTCTATTAGCGCTAGCACTTACCCTAGGATTTATTGGGTGCATGGCTTTGGCGATAGGGCATTTGCGATCTGCAATCTTGATTGAAAGCACAAATCCAACTCATGACGCTTGGCTTGCCCTAGTTAACAATCCCCTGGGCTTAAATGATTTAGTGGCGTGGATCTTGTTCTTGGTCACGATTGGTTTTGGGTTGGCTTCTTTGATAGATGGGCTATTTGTGGATGACTTGTACCCAGGTTATGGTGCAGTGACGCGCAGAGAGAAACAAGCAACTGAAGAATTTGAAGAGGAATTTGAAGATGTGCGTGCTTCTCTCGAGGACGTGAAGCAAGAAAATATCGATGCGTTGGATGATGAAATTCTTAGAGCCAAGCAGTTTGCATCTAGATTTAGGCAGCAAATTGAAGACAAAAAATCTGTATTCCAATCATGGATGCAGAAACTCAATGAGTCCGAAGTTGCGTTGTATGCAACTCTACGAATTTTTAGGACAGAAAACAGTAGACATAGAAAAGACGCTCTGCGTCCAGCTTACTTCGATACTTTGCCTGCTCTAAGAGCTGCAACGATAGAAAAACCTGATATGTCTGAATATGAGCAAATGCATGCGCATTTGCAGGAGCGGATCAAATTACTCGAAGACAGTTTGCCAGCTCGTCGAGAAAGAATACATAGCCTATTTGATAGGCATGTGCAACGGCTTAATTTTCTGCAGCGCTCGCCATCATCTCAACAAAAGGATATTCATTGATGGCCCGCAGGAGCAAAGGCACTAAAAGCCGTCAGCGTAACAATATTCTTTTAGGCAGTTTGGCTTTATTGCTTGTGATCTGCGTCATGGGAACTACGGCTTGGTGGTGGAACCAAAAACGCAATACAACTGACCCAAAAACTTTGTGCCCTTCAGATGGACCATTGGGACACAATATTCTGCTGGTTGATAAAACAGACCCAATGAATCTGGCGCAAAAAGCTGCATTCGACCTTTTAGTGACTGATTTGGTGACTAACAAAACCCCGCCTGGTTATCTGCTGTCTATTTTTGTTTTAGGCGATGACTTTGTGGCGCAAACTAAGCCCTTAGTTGAATTGTGCAATCCTGGGGACGGTAGGGGCCACAATGAGTTAACTGAAAACATTAAGCAAATCAATCGTCAATACAAGGATAGATTTCTCGGCCCAATATTTGACCAAAGCACGCAACTCTTGAGCATTGCCCCTGCACAAGAGTCCCCCATTTTGGAGATGTTGCAAATGGTCAGTTTGAACTCGATTCAGAAGCATCGAGTCGATGGCCCTAAGACTTTGATAGTCTTATCTGACTTACTTCAAAACAGCAAACAACTCAACATGTATCGAACGTCACCTACATTTGAAGAATTCTCCAACACCTCTTATGCCCAGAAGACAAAAATCAACTTCCAAGGTGTAGATATCCAAATCCACTATTTACAAAATAGTCCGAGTTTGCAAGTTGACAAGTTGTTTCGTTTTTGGAGAGAGTATTTCAAGGCATCTGGGGCAAAAAGTTTGGAATTGGTAGCGCTACCTGGTTAATTAATCGCGATAATGTCGCAGGAGCATTTTTATGAACTTCTACGCGCGAACCG
>CAYFLF010000085.1:0-7713 GCA_964343725.1 uncultured Bordetella sp. | reverse complement strand
CCATGACCTCGGGAGCGCCTGTGTTGAAAGTCAATGTGGCGGGCAAGATGACGCCTACCGAGAGTTTGGTGCCATTGGCGGTGGTGATGGCATGACTGATGCACTTGCCGTCAAAAAAAACATTGGCTTTGGTGTGGATGGACACGCCATCAATGGTCTGGGTAGGCATAGAAAAGGGCGGTTGTTGACAACCGAGTCAAGTAACTGGGCAGCGAAAACGAAAATGAAAATTAGAAACGGGGGGCCGAGCCAGGTGGCGGCACATTAAAAGTGGTCGCAGGTGGGTTGGGCACTGGCGTGATTTGTAAGCGCACGGTAGGGCCTGGGTCAGATGGCATTTGCACGGTGTATTGCTTGCCAGCAAATTCATAGACTACGTTGTAAGCCATGGTGCGGTTTTCGTAGACAGTTTGCTGAGAACAATTTTGCACTTGGCGAACTTCTGGGTTTGCAGGTCCTTCGATTTTGTCGCCCAAGATAGCGCCACCGAATATTCCGAGCATGGTGGCCGCAGCACGACCTGAACCTTGTCCCACGTTGTTACCAACTGCACCCCCTGCGATAGCACCCATGGCAGCGCCAGCACCTGATTTTTGACCCTGCACAACGACTTGATCAGTCGTGCAGACTTGGCGTGGAACGGCGACTTGTTGGATGACAGGGGTGGAAGAAATAACTTTGCCAACTTCTTGCGCTTGAACAGGTCCGAGTTGGCAAACGAAACCCAGCGTAACGAGGCTTATGAGCTTGGGGGTTGAATAGTTCGTCATAGGAAATCCTTGGTTTGACTGATTAGTAAGAGTGTAATCTTTGTATGTGACTCGCTTTGGATCAACGCTTACAAACAGTGTTGGGTTGACGTGGGTGACAATTGATCCATGAATTCACTGGATAGTTGGCTTGCACACTGCGAGCGTTTGCATCCCCATACGATTGACATGGGTTTGGACCGGGTGCAGGAAGTGGTCCGCCGTCTTGGGTTGCGATTTGAGGCCTGCGTTATCACCGTTGCGGGCACCAATGGCAAAGGTTCCACATGTGCCATGTTGGAAGCGTGTTTGTTACAAGCGGGGTATCGCACAGGGGTCTACACCTCGCCACATTTGGTGCATTTTCAAGAGCGCTGCCGTATCCACGGTGAGGCGGTAAAACCCGAGGCGTTGTTGCCCCATTTCGCCAAAGTGGAAGCCGCGCGATGTGAGGGGGCTGAAATCAGTCTTACCTACTTCGAATTCACCACTTTGGTCATTTTGAGTTTGATGAGCCAAGCGCAACTCGACGTGGCCATATTGGAAGTGGGTTTGGGCGGACGTTTAGATGCAGTCAATGTCATCGATACAGACTGCGCGGTGATTACCAGTATTGATTTGGACCATATGGATTTATTAGGGCCCGATCGTGAGTCGATTGGCCTAGAAAAGGCGGGCATCATGCGCGCTGGTAAGCCCGTCGTCGTGAGCGATCCAGTTCCTCCGGACAGCGTGTTGGCGCATGCCGCGTCCATCGGAGCCGATCTTTGGCAATTTGGCAAAGACTTTAATTTCACGGGTGATAAGCAGCAGTGGGCTTGGGCGGGCAGAGGGCGACGCTACGGCGGTTTGGCCTACCCAGCTTTGCGGGGCGCCAATCAGTTGATCAATGCCAGCGGGGTCTTGGCTGCGCTTGAGGCTGTACGCGCACGCTTGCCCGTGACCGCGCAGGCCATCCGCAACGGATTGGCCATGGTCGAGTTACCTGGCCGATTCCAAATAATTCCTGGCCAACCTACTTTGGTTCTAGATGTGGCGCACAACCCGCACGCGGTCGCTGCACTAACTGAAAACTTAGATGCGATGGGTTTTTATCCCACCACCCATGCCGTGTTTGGGGCGATGGCAGACAAAGACGTATCTGCCATCCTCGCGCGGGTAGGGGTCTTGGTAGACCGCTGGTATTTCTGCGATTTGCCAACTGCACGCGCCGCCAGCGCGCAAGATCTACAAAAGCAATGGCAACAAAGCAATTTCAGAGAAAAGGCAAGGTCCAGCATCCACAAAGACCCTCAAGCCGCGCTAGAGGCAGCGGTCTCTGCGGCAGACCCCGCTGATAGAATCGTGGTCTTCGGATCGTTCTTCACGGTCGGGGGTGTTTTAAAGGACGGAATACCCCGTTTAGACGCCCCGCATTTGAGTTCCTGAGACCCCAATCCATGGCTTTTTTTAAGTTTCGACTACCTGGACAAACCGCTGTGGACGCTACCAGCAACTTCAGCAACTCACCCGCAGAAAGTGTTGAAGTATTACGTCGCCGAGCCCGCCATCGCTTGATTGGTGCTACGGTGTTGGTCATCATCGGGGTTGTCGGATTTCCTCTGGTATTTGACACCCAACCCCGACCAGTTTCGGTGGACATTGCAGTTGATATTCCAGACCGCATCAAAACAAAGCCCATGGTGTCTGCCAGTGCAGCCACCAAACAAGCCCCCTTGGCAACGGACGCCGCACTAAGTCCTAAGGAAGAGGTGGTAGCTCCCTCTAAAACAGAGGAACCCCCTCCTTCGCCCGCCATTCAGTCTGCAGTTGTTGCTCCTCCCACTTCGACTCCAGCACCCGTCAAAGCAGCCGAACCAGCAGCACCGGTGACTTCAAGTTCCGATGCAGCAAGTGACGGCCCACGTTTTGTGGTGCAAATCGGTGCATTTGCTGAAGATGCAAAAGTCAAGGAAGTGCGAATCAAATTAGAAAAAGCTGGTTTCAAGACTTACACCAATGTGGCCAACACCAAAGACGGCCCGCGCACACGTGTGCGCGTGGGGCCTTTTGTCAGCAAAGACGAAGCCGAAAAAATAGCCAACAAGATCAAGCAGTTGCAATTGCAACCGCAAGTCTTGACGCTGTAATTCAGTGATGCAAACCTTAGAGTCCTTAGACTGGATTCTGCTAGCCGTTTTGGGCTTTTCGATGTTGCTCGGCCTCATGCGAGGCATCGTGCAAGAAGTCTTGTCGCTTGCGGGGTGGGTGGCGGCTTTTTATTTGGCACAGTATTACGCTCCTAGCATGGCGCAATGGTTGCCAATGCAAGGCAGCAGTGAAATATTGCGTTTTGCGGCGGGCTTTGTGGTGGTGTTTGTGGGTGTATTGATTGCGCAAGCCCTCATCACTGGTGTGATCAAAAAAATGTTGTCAGTTGTTGGGCTTGGCTTGATCGATAGACTACTCGGTAGTCTTTTTGGGGCTTTGCGTGGAATTGTGATTTTGTTGGCTGTCACTTTGTTGGTGGGTATGACTCCGATGCGTGAATCTGAAGCCTGGCAACAATCCCAAGGCTCGAAATGGTTGAGGGCGCTTTTGCATGTGTGTAAACCGGCATTGCCGGCAGACTTTGGAAAGTACATCACTTAATGTGTGGAATTGTTGGCGTTGCTAGCAACGCACCTGTGAATCAATTGATCTATGACGCTTTGTTGCTCTTACAGCACCGAGGCCAAGATGCTGCGGGCATCGTGACCCAGTTAGACCGTAAGTTTTTCATGCACAAAGAAAAAGGCATGGTGCGTGATGTGTTTCGCACACGCAATATGCGTGCATTGCCTGGCAACAACGGTTTGGGTCAGGTGCGCTACCCGACAGCAGGCAATGCTTACAGCGAAGAAGAGGCGCAACCCTTTTATGTCAATGCGCCATTTGGTTTGGTGTTGGTACACAACGGAAACCTGACAAACGCACATGCCTTGAAGGCTGAGTTGTTTTCGCAAGACCATCGCCACATCAATACCGAGAGTGATTCAGAAGTGTTACTCAACGTGCTGGCGCATGAATTAGAAAAAACCACACGAGGGCTGACGCTCAACCCTGCAGATGTGTTTGAAGCGGTTCGACGCGTGCACAGACGCGTACAAGGTTCGTATGCGGTGGTGGCGATGATCGCTGGTCACGGATTGCTCGCTTTCCGTGATCCATTTGGCATCCGCCCGTTGTGCATCGGTCGTGGCAAAGATGGCACCTATATGGTGGCGAGTGAGTCGGTGGCTTTGGAAGGTACGGGCCATGTTTTTGAGCGCGACATCGCGCCCGGAGAAGCGGTGTACATCGACTTGCATGGCAAACTGACGACCAAGCAATGTGCAGATGCCCCTCAACTCAAACCGTGTATTTTTGAGTTCGTGTATTTGGCGCGTCCTGACTCGACGATGGATGGCATGTCGGTCTACCAAGCACGTTTGAACCTTGGCGAAACCTTGGCCAAACGCGTGGTGTCGACCGTGCCTCCTACTGAAATCGATGTGATCATTCCGATTCCAGAATCGAGTCGACCCAGTGCAACACAACTCGCACACTTATTGGGCATTCCTTATCGCGAAGGCTTCGTTAAAAATCGTTACGTCGGACGTACCTTCATCATGCCTGGCCAAGGCGTGCGTAAAAAGTCGGTACGCCAAAAACTCAATGTCATTGCGAGCGAATTCAAAGGCCGCAATGTGTTGTTGGTCGATGACTCGATCGTGCGAGGTACTACCAGTCGCGAGATTGTGCAAATGGCGCGAGATGCTGGCGCGCGCAAAGTGTATTTGGCAAGTGCTGCGCCACCAGTGCGCTTTCCCAATGTGTACGGTATTGACATGCCAACTTCTCAAGAATTGGTGGCGCATAACCGTAGTGTGGAAGAGATCCGCGAACTGATTGGTTGCGATGCCTTGATTTACCAAGATGTGGATGCGATGAAACAAGCTGTTCGAAACGCTCAGTCTGCGGGCAGTGCGCCTCTCGATGGATTTGATGCATCATGCTTTGATGGCGTCTACGTGGCTGGTGACGTCACTGCGCAAGACATTGCCAAATTGAATGAAAACCGTGTGAGTCAAGAAGAGGGCGAGGAAGACCATTCGCGCTTGGCTTTGCCCAACGCCTCGGAGTAATTGATATGAGTCGCCCACCCCTACCAGACAACTTGCATCTAGACACCCTAGCGGTGCGTGCGGCTGTTGACAAAAGCCAATATGGCGAGAACTCAGAAGCGCTCTACCTCACATCGAGCTTTACACAACCTGATTGTGAAACCGCAGCCAAACGATTCTCTGGTGAAGAAGATGGATTCATCTATTCACGCTTTACCAACCCCACCACGGCGAGCATGGAAATTCGCTTGGCAGCCTTGGAAGGTTCTGAGGATTGCATCGGTACCTCTAGCGGAATGGCGGCCGTGTTGCTGTTGTGCATGGCCTTGCTTAAGAGTGGTGACCATGTGGTGTGTTCACGTTCGGTGTTTGGTTCCACCATCAAGTTGTTGGGTTCCGAGTTTGCCAAGTTTGGTGTGACCACTAGCTTTGTTTCGCAAACCGATGTCCATGCATGGAAACAAGCGATCCAACCCAACACCAAACTCTTGTTTGCGGAAACACCGACCAATCCTTTGACGGAAGTTTGCGATATCCGAGCATTAGCCGATATCGCACATCAGGCCGGAGCGATTCTGGCAGTCGATAACTGTTTTTGTACACCTGCATTGCAACGCCCCATCGATTTCGGTGCAGATGTGGTGGTGCATTCGGGTACCAAATACCTCGATGGCCAAGGCCGCGTAGTCGCTGGTGCTTTGTGCGCCACACAAGACATGGTGAAAGAAAAGTTTCTGCCCGTGATGCGCAGTGCCGGTATGAGCTTGTCGCCCTTTAATGCATGGGTGGTTCTTAAAGGGCTGGAAACACTGGGTATTCGCATGGAGGCGCAATCACAACGTGCATTGGAATTGGCTACCTGGTTAGAGTCGCATCCCAAAGTTGCACGGGTGTATTACCCAGGTCTTGCAAGTCATCCGCAACATGCTTTGGCGATGGCGCAACAAGGGGGCAAAGGTGGTGCTGTCTTGTCGTTTGATGTGCGTGGTGATTCACCTGAAATGGGTCGCAAAAATGCATTCCACTTAATTGACAGCACCAGATTGATGTCTGTTACAGCCAATCTAGGTGATGTCAAAACCATCATTACGCAACCTGCCAGCACCTCGCATGGTCGATTGACGGAGGCACAACGCTTGGAAGCTGGGATCCAGCAACATTTGGTGCGTGTAGCAGTGGGCTTAGAAAACATTGAAGACTTAAAGGCTGACCTATCGCGTGGCCTTGACACCTTGTCAGCATGACAAAAATTCGTACCCGCTTTGCTCCTTCGCCTACGGGCTTTATTCATTTAGGCAATATTCGATCAGCCTTGTATCCTTGGGCGTTTGCTCGTGCTAACGGCGGTGACTTTATCTTGCGCATTGAGGACACTGACTTAGAGCGCTCTAATCAAGCATCGGTCGATGTCATCATCGAAGGCATGACATGGTTGGGTCTTGACCATGATGAGGGACCCTTCTATCAAATGCAGCGCATGGATCGTTACAAAGAAGTGCTGCAACAGCTACAAGCTTCTGGTCATGTTTATCCGTGCTACATGAGCGTGGAAGAACTTGATGCCTTGCGTGAAAAGCAAATGCAAGCCAAAGAAAAACCGCGTTACGACGGTACATGGCGTCCAGAACCCGGTAAAACCTTGCCCCCCATTCCACCAGGTGTGCAACCTGTTTTGCGCTTTAAAAACCCGCAAAATGGTTCAGTCGTGTGGGAGGACAAAGTCAAGGGTCGCATCGAAATTAGCAACAACGAACTCGACGATTTGGTCATTGCCCGTCCCGCACAAAACGGTGAAGTTGTAGGTGCGCCTACTTATAACTTTTGCGTGGTGGTCGATGACATCGACATGGCGATCACCCATGTCATTCGCGGGGATGACCACGTCAACAATACCCCGCGCCAAATCAATATCTTTAAAGCCTTAGGCAAAGAACCTCCTGTGTATGCGCATTTGCCCACTGTTTTAAATGAACAGGGCGAAAAAATGAGTAAGCGTAACGGCGCAAAAGCCGTCACCCAATACCGTGACGAAGGTTATCTGCCGGATGCGATGGTGAACTACTTGGCGCGCTTAGGCTGGAGCCACGGGGATGAAGAAATTTTCAGCCGCGCACAGTTTTTAGAGTGGTTTAACTTAGACCACTTAGGCAGAAGTGCTGCGCAATTCGATGAAGCCAAGTTGCGTTGGGTCAATGCACAGCACATGAAAGCCATGGCTGATAGCGCGCTAGCCCCATTGGTAATTCCGCACTTGTTAAAACTCGGTATCGCGACAGATGATCGATTGAATGCTTTGTGTGGATTGCTCAAAGATCGGTGCGATACCTTGGCAGCATTAGCGCAATGGATTGCATTGTTTTATGGGGATGTTCATCCAAAAGCTGAAGATTTAACCAAGCATGTCACCGCAGAAATAAAGCCTGCGGTGCAAGCACTCAGCAAAGCATTGGCTGATTGCGAATGGAGCGTTGCGGGGATTGCTTCAACTATCAAGGAAGTTTTAACTACGCGTGGTTTAAAAATGCCCGCATTGGCCATGCCTGTCCGCGTATTGGTGATGGGAACGCCTCAAACACCGTCACTTGACACAGTGTTGTATTTGTGTGGAAGAGAGAAAGTCCTCTCAAGATTGGCGACTCTATAAAAGTTGGTTATACTAGCGGGCTCGACACCCAAATGGGGGTATAGCTCAGCTGGGAGAGCGCTTGCATGGCATGCAAGAGGTCAGCGGTTCGATCCCGCTTACCTCCACCACACAAGGCGTCGGGAACGGATTAGTCCAAACGGTTTTGACCCTATCGTCTAGAGGCCTAGGACATCACCCTTTCACGGTGAGTACC
>CAYFLF010000084.1:0-7756 GCA_964343725.1 uncultured Bordetella sp. | reverse complement strand
ATCATCTCGCTGGTGGCATTGAGTTTCATGGTGCAACTGCCCAAGGGAATCATGCTGCGGTCTAGCGCCAAGTCTTTGTCACTGAGCGCACGGATGTAACGCAACATCCCTGTCTCGCTGTGGTGCGAATTAAACACGGGGTGCGTCAAGTAGTTGCTGGTGCGTTGTAAATGGTTGGGTATGAGAGTCGCCAACCCAGGTTCAAACGTAGACCAATCGGGAAGTTGGGCACCTGGATTGGCAAAAAGTTTCCAAATCAGGTTGATGTCTTGTCGAGTAGTAGTTTCGTCAAGTGAGATACCTAATTTGTCTTGATCAATCAAGCGCAAGTTGACACCCTCTGAACGCGCCTGTTGTGCAATGCTTTGGGTACGTGCTCCAGATAAAACGACCAAAGTGTCAAAGGCATGCGCATGTTGCAAGTTGCAACCCAATTCTTTGAGCCCACGCGCCAAGACAGCGGTGTAAGTGGCAACGCGTTGCGCAATTCGCCGTAATCCATCGGGGCCGTGATAGACCGCATACATGCTGGCAACCACTGCTGGCAAAACTTGCGCGGTACAAATGTTCGATGTGGCTTTTTCGCGGCGAATATGTTGTTCGCGTGTTTGCAAAGCGAGGCGGTAAGAGGGGTTGCCATGCGTGTCAATGCTGACGCCAACTAAACGGCCGGGCATAGAACGCTTGTATTCGTCTTGGCATGCCAGATAGGCTGCGTGAGGTCCACCCGCACCCATTGGCATACCAAAGCGTTGGGTATTACCCACCACAATGTCTGCGCCTAATTCCCCTGGGGGGGTGAGCAAAGTCAGGGCTAAAAGATCAGCCGCCATGATGACCAAGCCACCTTTTGCCTTGTAGGCACTGATGAGTTCTTGGTAAGAGCCGACTTCGCCATCGACGCCTGGGTATTGCAACAGCATGGCAAAACTGTCGTGTTGCAGTGCCTCGGAGCTGGGGCCGACTTTGACGACTAGGCCCAAAGGCTCGGCACGCGTTTGAATGACTTCAATGGTTTGTGGCAACACATTGTTGGCAACAAATATGACTTTGGAATCCGATTTGCCTACGCGCAAGGCTAGAGTCATGGCCTCGGCCGCTGCAGTGGCTTCATCGAGCATCGATGCATTGGCAATCGGCATGGCGGTCAGATCGCACACCATGGTTTGAAAGTTCACCAAAGCTTCCATGCGGCCTTGGCTGATCTCCGCTTGATAGGGCGTATAAGCGGTGTACCAAGCGGGGTTCTCCAGAATATTGCGCAAGATGACACCGGGTGTATGCGTGCCGTAATAGCCCTGCCCAATAAAACTCTTGAGTAATTGGTTTTTCTTCGCAATCTGCTTGAGTTCATCTAAAGCAGCAGCCTCCGTGATGGGGGCAGGCAATTGCATGGCTTGTGTGCGTGCAATGCTGCGGGGGACGATGCTGTCGATCAAAGCACGTCGCGATGCTTGCCCTAAAACGCTCAGCATGTGCGCCTCATCGGCATCACTCACGCCAATATGGCGCGCCACAAATTCGCGGCTATTTTCAAGTTCGTCTAGAGGTTTGGTGGATTGCATCAGCATAGTGAACCTACTTGAGAGTGAAGGTGGATAAAAAATTAAGCAATGAGTTTGTTGTAACTGGTCTCGTCCATCAGCGCATCGAGTTGTGCGGCATCAGACAGTTTGACTTTGAAAAACCAGCCAGCACCCAAAGGGTCGCTATTGGCAAGGGAAGGATCATCAACAAGTGCGGTATTGACTTCCGTGATTTCTCCGGCGATGGGCATATACACATCTGCCGCTGCTTTGACAGACTCCACCACGCCAGCCACGTCGCCTTGTTTAAATGTGCTTCCTACCTTTGGCAATTCAACAAATACGACATCGCCCAATGCGTCTTGCGCGTGGTGGGTGATGCCAACTACAGCGCTTGCGCCATCAGCTTGAACCCATTCGTGTTCTTGTGTGTATTTGAGTGACATAGTGTTTCCTTTGCGAAAGTAAAAGTAAGGAGATTTAGCCGCGGTAATAGCGGGTAGGCTGGAAAGGCATGGGGCTCACCACCATCGGCACCGCTTTGCCACGCACGCTGGCATACACGGTGTGGCCCATCACGGCATCTGCTGGGGGCAGGTAGGCCATGGCAATCGGTTGATCGACGCTGGGGGCCAGTAAGCCGCTGGTGACTTCGCCAATGCGCTGACCGCTGGCATTGTGTATTTCTATGTGTTCACGCACAGGCACGCGCTCTTGGGCGATGAGTCCTACGCGCAGTTTGGTTAGGGTTTGCGGTGCGTCGAGTTGGGCAAGTATCTTGGTCGCCCCTGGAAAACCACCTGCGCGTGCGCCGCCAGTACGGCGGACTTTTTGAATCGCCCAATTCAGTCCGGCTTCGACGGGCGTGGTGGTGGTGTCAATGTCTTGGCCATACAAACACAAACCCGCTTCCAAGCGCAATGAATTGCGTGCGCCAAGACCAATGCTTTGCACAGCAGAATGTTCTAACAATGCGTTGGCAAGATCGGTGGCGCGAGTATTGGGAACGGAGATCTCGAACCCGTCTTCGCCGGTATAGCCACTGCGGGTAATAAAGAGCGAGACGCCTTGCCAGTCGAAGGATTGGCCTGACATGAACACCAGCTTTTCTACGCCAGGTACTAATGTGGATAGGGCATCGACAGCTTGCGGGCCTTGTAACGCCAGCAAGGCCAAATCTGGCAGGGGAATTACCTCGCAACGGTGGCCAATACGGGCTTGGATATGGGCAATATCTGCCACTTTGCAGGCACCGTTGACGACTACAAAAATATCGTCCCCTCTGTTAACAAACATCAAGTCGTCCAAGATGCCACCCTCGTCATTGAGTAGCAGGCCGTATCGTTGTTTACCCACTGGCAGGCCAATGACATCGACGGGCATCAAACTCTCAAAGGCTGCTGCGGCATCAGGCCCCACGAGGCGTAACTGCCCCATATGCGAGACATCAAACAAACCTGCAGCATGTCGCGTATGTTTGTGTTCCGCCATAAGCCCCAAGGGGTATTGCACAGGCATGCTGTAGCCTGCAAAAGGAACCATGCGTGCGCCAAGTGAGACGTGTAAATCGTGAAGCGGGGTATGTAGCAAGGCGGTATCAGACAAGCAGGGGCTCCAAAGCAAATCCACTTGCACCATGCAAGTGGCGGGAACCCTGTTGTCCGCTTTACCTGAGAGATTCAAAGCTGCAGATGCAGCGACTTGCCCCTTCGGTGGATGCGCTGGTTGCCGCACCTCTCTCCAACAGAATCAGTTGTATCAGTCCATGTTGCCTGAGCGTTCGGCCTTCGGCGGTCTAGCTAGAGGGAACTCTGCTCGACTCTCTCCTGACACAAAAAAATTCTAACCTAGCTCGTTTTGCACATCGTGCAACGGTGGCAGTACCTTGGTACTCAGTTACACAGGGATGTGAACCGTTTTGCGCGATGTCTACATGCCTGCGTAATTAGGCCCACCGCCGCCTTCGGGCGTGACCCACACAATGTTTTGCGTTGGGTCTTTGATATCGCAGGTCTTGCAGTGCACGCAGTTTTGCGCATTGATTTGCAAACGGTCGCTGTTGTCGTCGTTTTTCACATACTCATAGACACCCGCAGGGCAATAGCGGCTCTCAGGGCCAGCAAATTTCGCCAAATTGAGAGCCACGGGAACCGAAGCGTCTTTGAGCGTCAAATGGGCAGGCTGGTTTTCTTCGTGGTTGGTGTTGCTGATAAAGACGCTGCTCAAACGGTCAAAGGTCAATTTGCCATCGGGCTTGGGATAGTGGATTTCCGCAAACTGCGAAGCAGGTTGCAAGTTGACATGGTCGGGCTTGCTGCCGCGCAATGTCCAAGGTGGCGAGCTGATGCCGAGTTTGGGAAGCAACCACTGCTCGATACCCGTCATCAAGGTGCCGATCAACATGCCTTTTTTGAACCAGAGTTTGAAGTTACGTGACTGGTGTAACTCTTTGTAAAGCCAGCTGGCTTCAAAAGCTTTTGGATAGGACGTGAGCTCGTCGTGGGCACGTCCTGCGGTGACAGCGTCAAACGCCGCATCAGCGGCGAGCATGCCCGTTTTGATAGCAGCATGGCTACCTTTGATGCGCGCGGCATTGAGATAGCCCGCATCGCAACCGATCAAAGCACCGCCTGGGAATACGGTTTTGGGCAAGGCTTGCAATGTGCCGTTGTTAATGGCGCGTGCGCCGTATCCGATACGTTTACCGCCTTCTAGATGTGCGCGAATGCTTGGGTGTGTTTTCCAGCGTTGCATTTCTTCGAAGGGGCTGATCCACGGGTTTTTGTAGTCGAGGCCGAGCACAAAACCCAAGGTCACTTTGTTGTCTTCTAGGTGGTACAAAAAGCCGCCGCCAAAGGTGTCGTCTTGCATGGGCCAGCCAGAGGTATGAACCACCAAGCCGGGTTGGGCTTTGGCTGGGTCAATCTCCCACAACTCTTTGATGCCAATCGCAAAGCTTTGGGGGTCTTTGTCTTGGGTGAGGTTGTACTGGGCTAGCAGTTGTTTGCCCAAATGCCCGCGCGCGCCTTCTGCAAACAAGGTGTACTTGGCGTGGAGTTCCATGCCGAGTTGGAAGTTATCGGTTGGCTCGCCGTCTTTGCCAATTCCCAAATTGCCTGTGGCAATGCCTTTGACAGAAGGTTTGCCGCCGTGTGCATTGGCGTCGTCGTTGTAGAGCACTTCGGCTGCGGTGAAACCAGGGAATATTTCTACGCCCAGACTCTCTGCGTGTGCCGCCATCCACTTGACCACATTGCTTAGCGAGACAACGTAGCAACCATCGTTGTGGAAGTTGCGAGGCATTAACCAACTGGGGGTGCGGGTTGCGCCGGTTTCACTCAACATCAGCAAATCGTCACCGGTAACGGCTTGGTTCAGGGGCGCACCTAACTCTTTCCAGTTGGGAATGAGTTCGTCCATGGCTCTCGGATCCATCACCGCACCAGACAAGATATGCGCGCCTGGCTCAGAGCCTTTTTCTAGCACCACCACCGAGACTTCTTGGCCTTTTTCAGCTGCCAGTTGTTTGATACGAATAGCGCTAGCCAAGCCTGCAGGGCCGCCGCCAACAATCACCACGTCGTATTCCATGGCTTCGCGTGGCCCATATTGGGCGAGTATGTCTTGGGGTGTCATAAAAAAGGGAGTTACAGAGGAATAGTGGGACAGTTTGTCCAAGTTGCGACAGATTTTATGCGGTGCGTAAGTTGCGCTTGAGGGGTAGTTGCCATAATGAAGCGATTCAATTTGCGCAGGAGTAATAGATGGCCTACACCTTAGATTTGTCTGGACGGGTTGCACTGGTAACAGGTGCTTCCAGTGGTTTGGGGGAGCAGTTTGCCAAAACCCTGTCGCGCGCTGGTGCTGCTGTGGTGCTTGCAAGCCGACGGGTCGAGAAACTCAAAGAGCTAAGAGCCGAAATAGAGTCCGAAGGTGGCGATGCCCATGTGGTGGCTTTGGATGTGACGGATTTGGACAGCATCAAGTCTGCCGTGGCCCATGCTGAAACAGAAGTTGGCAGCATCGACATTTTGGTGAACAACTCTGGCGTGAGCACGACCCAACGGGTGCAAGACGTCACCGAGGATGACTTTGACTTCATCTTCAACACCAATGTCAAAGGCTCGTTTTTTGTAGCGCAAGAAGTCGGTAAGCGCATGCTGGCGCGCGCCAAGGGGGCTGCACCTGGTAGCTTTACGGGCGGGCGCATCATCAATATTGCGTCGGTGGCGGGATTGAAGGTGTTGCCACAAATTGGCGCCTATTGCATGAGCAAGGCAGCTGTGGTGCAAATGACCAAGGTGCTCGCGATGGAGTGGGGCCGTTTTGGCATCAACGTGAATGCGATTTGCCCAGGCTATATCGATACCGAAATCAACCACCACCACTGGGGTACGGAGCAAGGCCAAAAACTGGTCAATATGTTGCCCCGCAAACGAGTGGGCCATCCGCAAGATCTGGACGCTTTGCTGGTCCTATTGGCCAGCGGCGAAAGCGGTTTTGTCAATGGCGCCATCATCGCGGCGGATGATGGGTTCGCTTTATGAAGATTGAGATACCGGCTGTCAAAAAACTCGTCTATGAAATGACAATGCCCATTCGTTGGGGCGACATGGATGCGATGGGACATGTCAACAACATCATGTACTTTCGCTACTTGGAGACGGCGCGTATTAACTGGCTGCAAACCATCGACGCTGTACCAGACCCTGCCAAAGAGGGCATTGTCATCATTAATGCTTTTTGCAACTTCTATAAGCAACTCGAATATCCAGGCGATATTTGCTTGAAGATGTACACCAGCGACCCCGCCCGAACCACCTTTGAAACCTGGGCCACCATGGAGCGCGTAGACCAACCCGACGTGATTTACGCTGCGGGCGGTGCGACCACCATCTGGGTGGATTTCCCAAAACAAAAAGCCATTGATTTACCTGACTGGATGAGAAAGATCGTCACACCATGAGCCGCTACCCTTTTCCCGACCTCAACGCCTTGCCCGAAGACATCCGCGCCAAAGTGCTGGAAGTCCAAGAAAAAGCGGGCTTTATTCCCAATGTATTTCTGGCGCTAGCGCGCCGCCCTGCGGAATGGCGGGCATTTTTCGCCTACCACGACGCTTTGATGCTCAAGGAAGATGGCCATCTGACCAAGGGCGATCGCGAGATGATCGTCACAACGACCAGCGCGGCTAATAACTGCCTGTATTGCGTGGTAGCCCACGGCGCCATCTTGCGGATTTACGAGAAAAAGCCTTTGGTCGCCGACCAAGTGGCGGTTAACTACTTAAAAGCCGACATCACCCCCAGACAAAAGGCCATGCTCGACTTTGCGATGAAGGTTTGCTTGCATAGCGACCAGATCAAAGATGAAGACTTTGCCGCATTGCATGCCCATGGCTTTGACGACGAAGACATTTGGGACATCGCCGCCATCACGGCATTCTTTGGATTGAGTAACCGGATGGCGAGTTTTAGCAACATGATGCCTAACCCCGAGTTTTATTTGATGGGGCGCGTACCTAAAAGCAAATAGGTCAGTTTCGTAGAATCTCTCGCTTAATTAGTTGCACGTATTTGGAGCATTCCCTTGAACAAAATATTTCCTTCTGCCGCTGAGGCGCTCAAAGACATCGTGGCCGACGGCCAGTTGATGGCGGTCGGCGGCTTTGGACTCTGCGGCATTCCTGAGGCCTTGATCGACGCGTTGCGCGACAGTGGCGTGAAAGATTTGACCGTTATTTCGAACAATGCGGGCGTTGACGGCTTTGGTTTGGGCAAGTTGCTCGAAACCCGTCAAATTAAAAAAATGATTTCCAGCTATGTTGGCGAGAACAAAGAGTTCGAGCGCCAATATTTGGCTGGCGAGTTGGAACTTGAATTCACCCCCCAAGGCACCTTGGCTGAAAAACTCCGCGCGGGCGGCGCTGGCATTCCTGCTTTCTTTACCAAAACCGGAGTGGGCACGATGGTTGCCGAGGGCAAAGAATTACGCGAATTCGACGGCGAAACCTATGTCATGGAGCGCTCTTTGGTGCCAGAGATATCACTCATCAAAGCCGATGTAGCCGACAAATCAGGCAACTTGCGCTTCAATATGACGGCGCGCAATTTCAACCCCGCCGCTGCGACGGCCGGCAAGATTTGTGTGGTCGAAGTCGAGCGCATCGTCGCGACTGGTGAACTGGCTCCAGACGACATCCACTTGCCTGGCATTTACATACACCGCAT
>CAYFLF010000083.1:2207-7763 GCA_964343725.1 uncultured Bordetella sp. | reverse complement strand
GTGGGCCACGTGGGTGACGGTAATTTTCACTTTGGCTATTTGATTGACCCGAACAATGCTGCTGAGCGCGAAGCCGCTGAAACCTTGAACCACAAGTTAGTGCAACGCGCGCTGCGTTTAGAAGGCACCTGCACTGGCGAACACGGCGTGGGCTTGCACAAAATGGACTTTTTGGTCACAGAGGCTGGAGAAGCGGCAGTCGACATGATGCGAACCATCAAGCATGCGCTTGATCCGCACAACATCATGAACCCTGGAAAGATTTTTTCCTATTGAGTAAGTGTTGCACCTGCTCACACAATTTGTGTTGGTCAAATGGTTTGAGCACGGTGTCGTCTACGCCCGCTTTAGCAAAACGCTCTAAGTCATTCGGGTTGACATTCGCGGTCAAACCCAGCACGGGAATATTTGCCGCATCGCCTTGAAGTTCTTGCCTTAATCGTTGGGTCGCTTCGATGCCATCCATCTCTGGCATCACCATATCCATGAGCACCAAGTCAAAGCGGTTTGCCTGAAGTTCTGCCAAGGCTTTTATGCCGTTATCTACCTCGACCACTTTGCTGTTCTTCCAGTGCTTCTGCAATATTTGACGCGCCAGCAAGCGATTGATGGGATGGTCATCGACCACTAAGAATTGGTACGCCACATCGGCAGAGGCATCCACACCCACTTGCAAAGTATTGGCAGTAGTTTCGGGTGTTTGTGCTTGCAATGGCAAATAAAACCAAAAATGTGCGCCCTGCCCCTGTGTGCTCTCGAAACCAATTCTTCCGCCCATGAGTTCTACCAAGCGCTTAGAAATAGAGAGACCTAATCCGTTACCACCGAATCGCGCCTGTACTTCTTGGCCTTGGCTGAATCGCTCAAAGATATGGGGTTGCAGTTCGGGTGCGATGCCAATGCCAGAGTCTTTGATCGAAAACAAAACCCCACCGTCTTGCCGCATCACACGCAAATGCACAAAGCCTTGGTGCGTGAACTTGATCGCATTGCCCAATAAGTTGACCAATACTTGCATCAAGCGGTGACGGTCTGTGCGGACCCATTGCGGCACATCTGGGTCAACCTTGGATTGGAAATCTAATTGTGTGCTTTTAAGCCGCTGTAAAAACATGCCCGTTGCGCTGTCGATCGTTTCTTGCAGCACAAAGTTTTCTGGGTGAATATTGATTTTTCCAGCCTGTAACTGAGAGAAGTCCAAAACATCATTGATCACCGTGAGCAAATGGTCTGCGGATTGCTTGGTGTGTTGCAAAATTTTGAGTGCGCGGGGTTTGTCTTGGGCGTCTTGCATCAGCAAGGTGTTAAAACCCAAAATAGCATTCATCGGCGTGCGCAATTCGTGGCTGACGGTAGCAATGAACAGTTCGCGCGCCGCTGAAACGCGCTCGAGCTCCTCTTGGTTTTCTTTCAACTGTCGGTTATATAAACCGCGTGTTTTGAATGTTTTGCGAAACATGTTGTTGTAGAGAAACGGTATGAGCAATACCGCCAACAGGTTCGTGGAATACAAAATAAAGGACGGACGAAGTGTTTCTTGGTCAAACACTGGGTTTTCTATGAATACACCGAAAACGTTGCACATTGCCAGCCCAACAAAGGAAACGAGGCCAAGACCAAGCCAAATAAACCCTTGTTTTTTGCCCAATGTGTAAAACGCGACCAAGGGCGCTAGGTTGATCCATATCAGCCTCGGAGAAAAAACACCGCCCGTCATCAGGCATATATAAATTATTTGCGCGGATAAACCAGCCAGCACCACATTGACCGCCAGGCTTTCAGATGCACCTAGTTGCAGTAACAAGTACATGGTGAAAACCAACACAAATATAAAGAGTCGCGGTGCGAATAGCTTGTCATCTGGCGTAAAAATCATCAGCATGAGGACCAGCGACATCGCTAACCAAGCCAGCACAAATAAATAGGGGCGCTGCCCTTTTTGAAATGCTTGGGGGATGTAGCGCGCAAGTCGCGCTGGAAAGTCAAAGGTTTGTGGCGTACTCATAGGCCCACCACCCGCGCATGTTCAGACAAAGCCGCAGAAATTCTGCTGGCCATTTCTCCAATCTCTAGCGGCTTATGAATCACATCGTTCATGCCGGCCGCCAAATAACGCTCGCGATCCACTGGATGGGTATTGGCGGTAATGGCCATGACTGGGATTTGGTTCGCTGGAGCGCCTAAGTTTTTTCGTATGGCTTGTGTTGCTGTCGGCCCGTCCATGTCTGGCATCACCACATCCATGAGCACCATATCGAACGCCTGATGCGCCAAGGCATCTAGCGCGGCTTGTCCGCTTACCACTTCTGTCACGCTGCAGTTTGGAAAACACTTGGTCAGCAAAAGTTTTGCCACCATCAGGTTGACCGCGTTGTCATCCACCAATAAAAACTGAATGGCGGCCTTGCTCCAATTCGTATGCGTGTCAAGCGCGGAGTTTTTAAATTCCACATGCTCGGTCGGCAATGGCAGCGTGAACCAAAAAGTGGCACCGCTTTGTGCTGCGCTTTTGACGCCCATCTCACCGCCCATGCGTCTGACCAACCGGTCACAGATGGCTAGCCCTAATCCTGAGCCGCCATATTGCCGACTTGTTTCGAGATTGGCTTGCTCAAAGCGCTGAAAGATTTGACTTTGTTTTTCTGGGGCAATACCAATCCCCGTGTCTTGCACTTCAAATCGAACATTTGCTTCCACCTGCGTAATACGCACGGTGATTTGTCCTTCGTTGGTGAATTTCAGCGCGTTGTCGAGCAGATATTGAAGCGCCTGCATGATGCGCAACTTGTCTCCGCTTGCCCATATATCGTGTACCGCATTGGTGTCCATCACCAATCTCAAGTTTTTCTCTTGCGCAAGCGTTTGGTATTTGCCAAAGACCTCGTGGGCCAAATGGCTGAGAGAAAACTTGTTGACGACCAACTGCATGCGGTTGGCTTGCAATTGCGAAAAGTCCAACACATTGTTGACCAGTTGAAGCAGTTGCTCTGTTGATTTTTTGATCAGGTCAACCACATGCACATTCTCTTTATTGTTGGCAAGTTCTTGGCGCAAGATATCGTTAAAACCCAAAATCGCATTCATCGGTGTGCGTAATTCATGCCCGATGGAGGCAATGAATTCATCTTTATGTGCTTGCGCTTGCAATATTTTTTGTTGGGTATCTTCTAGCTCTTTATTTTTGGTGTCGATTTCTTCCAGTAAATGGCCATACATCCAGTCCGTTGCCAAAGCGCCCAGGAACACCATCACAATGACGCTGAATTTGTAAGTCAAGGCCCATGCAATGGTCTGTTGCTCAACGAGTACTTCGCTCGATACCACGCCTTGCTGTCCCAAAAGATAAAAAACCAAATAAAGCGAAAACAAGAAGGCAATCGAAATCTGCGTTGCCAATCTATTGAAATAAAGGATGACAACCACGCCAATGATCGTCATCCAGACCATGGCGGGCGAGTTAATTCCCCCCGTATTAGCGGTGACGTAAATAAACTCTAATAAAGACCAAAGCGCGCCAAATTTAATCCAGGTGTAATTGATGATGCCCATGCGCACAGATGCATAGCTGAGCAAAAAAACGGCTGTGCTTAGTAAATGGATACGGTAGTCGTATTGCGGATGTGCAATGGCATACAAGGCCAAGGACACCACGACACCACAGAGATATGTCCAGCCCGAAGCACGCAAAAGCCTCTCGGTAGGCCGTCCTTGAAACAGGTCCTTTGGTAATAAAAGAAAGGCCAGTTTTGCAAGCATGCTTTTTTACGGTTTAACTCGTTGCATGCCCGCGCAATTTGTCAATCAATCCGTTGAGCGCATCCAGCGATCCAAACTGAATTGCCAACTCGCCCATGTCCTCCATCTTGCCGTTGCGTTTGACACGTTTTTTTACCCGCACTTCTACTTGCGCGGTGAGCAAATCAGACAACTCTTCTTCCACCCGCTTCATGTCTCGCGATTTTTCTTTTTTGGGCTTTTCAGGTGCGCGGTTGAGTTCGGTGCTGAGTTTTTTCACCAAGCTTTCTGCTTCGCGCACGGAGAGTTTTTTCGCGCTAATTTGATTGGCCGCCGTGATTTGCGTCGCGCGGTCTAGCGCAAGCAAGGCACGTGCATGACCCATATCGATATCGCCCGCCATGAGCATGGTTTGCACAGGTTCTGCCAAATTCAGCAAACGCAACAAATTGCTCGCCGCACTGCGCGAGCGACCTACCGCTTGCGCCGCTAGTTCATGGGTGAGGCCAAAGTCTTGGATGAGGCGGTTCAAGCCTTGTGCCTCTTCGAGCGGATTGAGGTCTTCGCGCTGGATGTTTTCTATCAAAGCCATCGCAGCGGCTGCCTCATTGGGTACGTTGCGTACCAATACCGGAACCTCTTTCAGTCCTGCCAATTTAGCGGCGCGGCTTCTGCGTTCCCCTGCAATGATCTCGTACTTACCAGCATTCGCGCCACTTACTAGTTTGCGAACCAAGATCGGTTGCATGATGCCTTGCACTTTGATGCTCTCGGCCAACTCTTGCAAAGCACCTTCGTCCATGCGGGTGCGTGGCTGGTACATGCCTGGCACTAGTTGCGCCAATGGCAATGTGCTGGGCTCGCCTTGTTGCGCATTGGCCGCAGCGATCGCAACGTCATCTACTTTGGGCCCGAGCAGCGCTTCAAGTCCTCGTCCTAATCCTTTGGGTTTTTTGGTGACCATTTTCTTTTTCTCTTGTTTCATTTTGTTTCGTTGCTTTTATAAAGTTTGAACCCGCGACACCATTTCTTGCGCAAAGTCGATATAGGCTTGCGAGCCTTTGGCAGTTGGGTCAAACACCACGCCAGGCAATCCATAGCTAGGGGCTTCTGCCAGACGCACGTTGCGCGGAATCACGGCATCGAACACTTTGTCGGTAAAGTGGTCTTTGAGTTGGTCGCTCACTTGTACCTGAAGGGTGATGCGCGGATCAAACATCACGCGCAATAAACCAATGATCTTGAGATCCTTGTTGAGATTGGCGTGGACTTGCTTGATGGTGTTGACCAAATCCGTTAGGCCTTCGAGCGCGAAATATTCGCACTGCATGGGCACCACCACGCCATGCGCGGCGCATAAACCATTCAAAGTGAGCAAGGAAAGCGAAGGCGGGCAATCGATCAGCACAAAGTCATAGTCCTTTTGTACTAACAACAAGGCATCACGCAATCGGTTTTCGCGTCTATCGAGCTCGACTAGTTCGATCTCCGCACCTGCTAAATCACGGTTGGCACCTAGCACATCAAAGTTGGCCACATCACGACGTGCAGCCTCCTCGCCCCATTGGGTTTTGACGCGCGATTGCGAGATCGTGGCCTCTTCCAACAGCACGTCATACACCGTGTGTTTGAGTTGGCGCTTGTCAATGCCAGAACCCATCGTCGCATTACCTTGGGGATCGAGATCCACCAGTAGCACGCGCTGTCCAACAAATGCCAGGCCCGCGGCCAGATTGACGGTGGTGGTGGTTTTACCCACACCCCCTTTTTGATTAGCAACACAGAAGATTTTGGCCATAGCGCGTTCTCTTAATTACAAAA
>CAYFLF010000083.1:0-2107 GCA_964343725.1 uncultured Bordetella sp. | reverse complement strand
TCGTTTGATTGGGTGGTTTATTTAAACAATGCCATCTTGAGGCCAAAGGAAATCAGCAACATACCCGTGATTTTGTTCAACATAAATCCAACGAGACGATGCGCATGGGCGCGTTGAGAGAGCATATGTGCGCCCACCACGATGACCAAACCATACGCCAAAGTCAGCACAGCAATGGTCGCAGCCATGACCGCAAAAGTGAGGAGGCCTTGGTGTTCGGCGGGGTTCACAAACAAGGGAAAGAAAGCCATGTAAAAAACAATTGCCTTGGGGTTCAACACAGTGATAAAAAAAGCCTGCTTAAAAAAGTGATCGGGTTTCAGCTCCAGCGCAGGCGCATCGTCCAAGCGCGTGCGCAACAGTTTTGCCCCCAACCACACCAAATAAATAGCTCCCGCCCATTGAATGGTCTGAAATGCTGCTGGATACGTCGCCAACAAGGCTGAAATCCCAGACACAGCCAACCACAACAGGGTTTGGTCACCCGCAATCACCCCCAAGGTTGCCGCCATACCGGATCGGATGCCGCCTTGTCCAGTTGCCCCCAGCAAAGCCAAGTTTCCTGGGCCTGGTATGGCCAAGAAAACAATCACTGCGACGACAAATGCGCCGTAGTCCGCAATACCAAACATGGGGCTCCACGAAACAAAAAGAGGGGGAAGTTTAACCGCGCATCCAGACCAGACATCTTTGGGCGTCTAGTCCGGGCACTTGCAGTGGTTCCACGTGAAACACTTTTGCCAGATCTGGCAAGTCTGCTAGCTCTTCTTCGGGGGTTTTGCCCTTCATCGCCATCCAAACACCCCCAGCAGCAAGCGCTTGATGGGAGCCGCTGACAAAGTCTGAGAGCGAGGCAAACGCACGGGAAGAAATGATGTCATAGGTTTGCGCAACGGTTTCGATCCGCGCATGCAAGCCCGTCAGGTTAGGCAACTTGAGCGTGGCGGCCACTTGCTGGATAAAGGCTACTTTTTTAGCCACCGCATCTAAGCAGGTGACTTGGATATCGGGACAGGTGATGGCAATCACCACGCCTGGCAAGCCTGCGCCACTGCCCACATCTAGCAAAGTAAATTTACGCAGGTCGCCAGCGTCTGGCTCGCTTTGCGGATGCCCCAAGCGCTCCAATCGCCACTTGGCAATTTGGCGGCGCAAAGGCGCAACGACAGACAAACTGTCGAGCAAGTGGTGGGTCAGCATTTCTTGCGGATCTCGCACCGCCGTCAGGTTATAGACGCGGGTCCACTTGCCCATCAAATCCACATACGTCAGCAGTTGGCTTTGCTGGTGTTCATCTAAAGAGAGCCCCAGTGCGTCCAAGCCCTGACGCAGCGGCGCGGACAAGGCGTGCATATTAATTGGCTAATGCGTCGCTAGTCGCCTCGGGGGCGGTGGCATCGTTGCCAAAACCTTTGTAGCGGGCACGCCGCAGATGCACCAATAAAAGGGAAACAGCTGCGGGCGTGATACCCGTCATCCGCGAAGCCTGTCCCAAGGTTTCTGGGCGCTGACGGTTCAGGCGCTGACGCACTTCAATCGACAGGGCCGAGACTTGGTTGTAGTCCAAGTCTTGTGGCAATTTGAGGTTTTCGTAATGAGCCGCGCGCATCACTTCGGCTTGCTGGCGATCAATATAGCCCGCGTACTTGGCTGAAATCTCAATTTGCTCGACGATGGCTTGGGCTGTTTCACGTGAAACAGGCGCGCCGCCCTCCCTTGCAGAGCCGGCCAGCAACTCAGGGTTTTGGTATTTGCCGCCATCGAGGGTCATTAGGCCGGCATAGCTCACCTCTGGGCGGCGCAGCAAGTCGGCCAAATTGTGCTCGTGCTCCAGAGGTTTGCCCAAAAGTCGGACGGCTTCGCTAGCGGCTAGGTTTTTGGGGCTGACCCAAATCGTTTTGAGTCGCTCTGTTTCACGTGAAACAGCGTCCCGCTTGTAGCTAAAAGCGTCCCAGCGCGCATCGTCGACCAACCCCATTTGGCGGCCCAGGTCTGTCAGGCGCATGTCTGCGTTGTCTTCTCTGAGCTGCAAACGAAACTCGGCGCGGCTGGTAAACATGCGGTAGGGCTCGGTCACGCCCTTGGTCGTCAGGTCGTCCACCAACAC
>CAYFLF010000082.1:0-7833 GCA_964343725.1 uncultured Bordetella sp. | reverse complement strand
ACGGTGTGGCTGTTACGGTCGGCCAACCAAGCTTTCACTTGCGCAGGGGTCGCTTTAGTGAGTGGAGCCTCTGTGTCGGGAAGTGCTGGCGTTGGGTTGTCGGTGTGTGTGAAGTCTGTTGCAAGCAAACCTTCCAGCACATAAACCTCCCAACCCATTTGGGCCAACCATGAGGCCGACATATTGGCGCGAACCCCTTCGGTGTCACACAACACAATGCGCGCGCCGCGCACGGGAGCAGCGTGGTCGGTCTCTTGAACCAGTTGGCCACCAGGGGCACTACGCGCCCCCATCACATGGCCAGCTGCAAACTCTTCTGGGGTGCGTACATCTAAGAAGTAGGTGGTGCGCGTTGTCTCGGCCAGCCAAGTGCGCAATTCGTCCATGCGAACCCGCCCCACGCCAGCGCGGTAAGCCACCGCTTTGGCGGACGCTGCTGCTTGCTTTTGCGTGGCTTCTTCGACTTCTGGGAATCGTTGTGATGCGCCTTGGACCAAACTTTGTCCTGCCAAAGTCCAGCCAATGGTTCCGTTGCGTAGCGCACTGACGGGGTTCGGAATGCCTGCGTTGATCAGTGACTGCGTCCCAATGATGCTGCGCGTGCGTCCCGCGCAGTTCACGATGATGCGCGTCGTTGCATTGGGCGCCATCGTCCGTGCGCGCAAAACCAATTCGGCACCCGGCACGCTGACGCCTTTGGGGATGCTCATGGTTTGGTATTCATCAAAGCGGCGGCTGTCGAGGACGACCACATCGGCGTTGGCGTCGATCAATGCTTTGACTTCTTGCGCAGAGAGCGAGGGCGTGTGTCGCACCGACTCGACCAACTCTCCAAATGATTTGCTGGGCACATTGACATCGCGAAAGAGTTCACCGCCACCGTCTTTCCATCCTTGCAAGCCACCTGCCAATATCGTGACTTGGGTGTAGCCGAGTCGTTGAAATATGCGCGCAGCAGGAAGACTTAGATCATCGCCTGCCTGATTGCTTCCATACACCACGATGGGAGTATCCCGTCTTGGAATTCGCGTCCATGCCTCTAGTTCGATACGACCCAAAGGCATGTTGGCCGCAAAAAGCGGATGCGATTGCGCATAAGGATCTTCCTCACGCACATCGATCAAAGCGATTTCGCGTTTTTGCAAAAGGGCTTTACGCACTTGCAAAAAAGTGGTGACGTCAAAGCCACCTGGTAAATCTTTCAAGGGGTTGCTATAGCCAGAAATAAATTCTTTGACCGTGCCGTTTTCCTGGAAAACATGGCGTCGTACCTTGCCAATATTGGCGCCATAGACGTGGATGCTGATCGAAACATCGTCAGCCAATGCGTTCCAGACTCGGTGCACATCACCAATATGGGGTGAGACAGCCTCTACTTCACCCACTTCGAGTCGCTTTTGGGCGTTGCTGGCAAGCCAGTGTCCTTTGGCGTCTTTGACGAAGGGTTGACACAACTCAGCACCGCGCAAGATGCCAACCAAGCCCCACACCGTATGGTCGTGAATCGGGGTGGACTGGCCAGGCCCCCATACAAAACTCACAACAGAGAAACGGTCATCGGGGTCGGCGTAAAGCAAAAACTGTTGGTAGCGCTCTGGGTGGGGCTTTGCATATATGTCTGGCAACCAATCGTCTTGCTGGATCAATTGCTTCAATAACACGGTGCTGCGTTGCAAGATATCCGCCTCCACCTCAGTGCGTTTGAGCACATCGTCTAGCTGCGTGACAAAGTGCTGCAGCCTAGGCGTTTGGGTCAAATCGGGCAATTGAAATGGCATATCTTGATAGTGCTTGAAAGTACTTGATAGTGCTAGATATTGAATTGACGAGCTACCTGGCGAATTGCCTTCTACGTTAGATGCTTGACCAGCACCAAACTCTTACGATCCCAGTTGTATTTGCGCTTACGTGCTTCGGGTAGCCAGTCGGCATCGACTTGCACAAAACCGCGTTTTAAGAACCAATGGGTGGTTCGCGTAGTCAGCACAAAGATGCTGGTTAATCCTTTGTTGCGCGCACGTTGTTCGATGCGTTTGAGTACCTTCTCGCCATCGCCTTGGCCTTGCGATTGGGGGGAGACGGTCAAAGCGGCCATTTCGGCAGTCTGATGGTCTAGATAGGGGTATAGCGCAGCGCAGGCGAATATGACGCCATCGTGTTCGATGATGGTGTACTGGCCAATATCACGTTCGATTTCGTTGCGGTCACGTTTGACCAAAGTTCCATCATTCTCGAAAGGTTCGATCAATTGCAAGATGCCACCTACATCTTCATGGGTGGCTTCGCGCAGGCTTTCGAGCTTTTCATCTACCACCATGGTGCCGATGCCGTCATGTGTGTAGATTTCTAGTAGCAGGGCGCCATCCACTGCAAAGGGCAAGATGTGGCTTCGTTCCACGCCTGCTTTGCATGCTGTGACACAGTGTTGCAGGTAGAAGGCCAGGTCCGAAGGGTTGGTGGTAGCGGGAAGGGTGCTGAGCAATTTCTCAGCTGCGGCAAGCGGCAACTCGGTATCGATCGGGTTGTCCTCGCTTTCGGGTTCGGTGGGGCGTACCCGCAATCCTGGAGTCTCTGTGACAAAGATCAACTTGTCTGCTTGTAGGGCAGTGGCGACCGAAGTGGCGACTTCTTCCATCGTTAAATTGAAAGCCTCGCCGGTGGGTGAAAAACCGAAAGGCGAGAGTAAAACCATCGAGCCAGCAGCCAAGGTTTGGGTGATGCCTGCCACGTCTACTTTGCGGACTAAACCTGAACTTTGGAAATCGATGCCGTCCAAAATGCCCACGGGTTTTGCCGTGATGAAGTTGCCAGAGATCACCCGCACAGTGGCCCCCGCCATGGGCGTATTGGGAAGGCCTTGGCTAAACGCCGCTTCTATTTCATAACGTAATTGGCCTGCAGCTTCTTGCGCACAGTCCAAAGCAACGCTATCAGTGATTCGCATGCCGTGGGAGTATTGAGGCACATGGCCTTTAGCCGCTAATTGTTCATTGACTTGCGGGCGAAAACCGTGCACCAACACCACCCGCACGCCCATGCTTTGAATGAGCGCCAAGTCTTGCGCTAAGTTGGGCAATTTGCCAGCGGCAATCGCTTCGCCCGCGATGCCCACCACAAAGGTTTTGCCACGGTGCATATGGATATAAGGTGCCACCGAGCGAAACCAAGGCACAAAAGTGAAGTTAAAGACTGCGGACATGAAGCGTGTGTGTCTGAGTGGGCGGGATAATTGCGGATTGTCACCCAAAGTTCACCTGCTTTTGTCCAACACAGTCCCTTTGTCTTCAGCTTTGAAGATTAGTTTTCCGCCAGACTTGCCTGTGAGCGAGCGCCGTGACGACATCATGGCGGCGATGCGATCGCACCAAGTCATCATCGTTTGCGGTGAAACAGGGTCTGGCAAAACCACGCAACTACCGAAGATGGCGCTGTTGCTGGGGCGCGGTCAAAACCGCCAGATGATTGGGCACACCCAGCCACGGCGTATCGCGGCGAGTTCTGTGGCCAAGCGCATTGCCCAAGAACTGCAAACGCCTTTGGGCGAAGTGGTGGGTTTTAAGGTGCGTTTTCAAGACCGCTTGAGCAAGACAGCCCAAGTCAAATTGATGACCGACGGGATTTTGTTAGCCGAGACCCAAAACGACCCTTTGCTCAAAGCCTATGACACCTTGATCATTGACGAGGCGCACGAGCGCAGTTTGAACATTGATTTTTTGCTAGGTTATTTGCGCGAAATCTTGCCGCGCAGACCAGATTTGAAAGTCATCGTCACCTCAGCCACGATTGACGCAGACCGATTCGCCCAACACTTTGCCAGTGCCAAAGGGCCTGCGCCTGTGTTGATGGTGTCAGGGCGTTTGTATCCCGTGGAGATGCGCTACCGTCCCTACGAAGAAAGCCGCGAATACGACGTCAACCAAGCCATTGCGGACGCCGTCGACGAGCTGTGGCAACAGCCTTCCCAACAAGGCGGTATTTTGGTGTTCTTGCCCGGCGAGCGTGAGATTCGTGAAGCGGCAGACCATTTGCGCGGGCATTTGAGCCATTCGCCCGTTTTGCGCGGCACTGAAGTGTTGCCGCTGTTTGCAAGGCTCTCCAGCGCTGAACAAGATCGGGTGTTTGACAACACCTCGGGCCGTCGCATTGTCCTCGCGACCAATGTGGCCGAGACCTCGCTCACCGTGCCCGGCATTCGCTACGTGATTGACGTGGGAAGCGCGCGTGTCAAGCGTTACAGCTGGCGTAGCAAGGTGGAGCAGTTGCTGGTCGAGCCTATCAGCCAAGCCGCTGCCAACCAACGCGCAGGCCGATGCGGACGCGTAGCCGATGGCATTTGCATCCGCTTGTACGACGAGCAGGACTTTCAAGGCCGCGCACGGTTTACCGATCCCGAGATCTTGCGCAGTTCGCTCGCAGGCGTGATCTTGCGGATGAAGGCTTTGCATTTGGGCGATGTCGAAAGATTTCCCTTTTTAGAAGCGCCCCGTCCGAAAGCGATTTCAGATGGTTACCAGCTGCTCAACGAAATCGGTGCGGTGGACGATGCCAATGAACTCACCCCGATTGGTGTGGCGCTCTCCAAACTGCCGCTAGACCCGCGTATCGGTCGCATGATTTTGGAAGCACGTGAGCGCAATGCTTTGGAAGAAGTGCTCGTCATCGCCTCTGCCTTGAGCGGACAAGATGTTCGCGACCGACCCTTGGAAGCGCAAGCGGCTGCGGACCTTGCGCACGCCAAGTTTGACGATGACCGAAGTGAATTCAGTGGCTATCTGACGCTGTGGAAGTGGTTGGAACAAGGACGCACCGGTGGTGAGGCTACGCACAAACTCTCCAACCGGAAATACGAAGCCTTGTTGCGACAAAACTTCATCAACGTGAGGCGGGTGCGCGAGTGGCGTGACACGCATTCGCAATTGCTAACCGTGGTGCGCGAGCACAAATGGCGACTCAATACCCAGCCTGCCAGTTATGAAGAGTTGCATATGGCGATGTTGGCTGGGTTGCTTGGCAATATCGGCTTCAAAGTGGAAGCGGCGGCTAGCAATGCACCAACCGTTGGTGCGCGCCCGAGCAATGTCCACGAGTATTTAGGCGCTCGGAGCATCAAGTTTTACCCGCACCCTGGTGCCCATTTGCGTAAAAAACCCGGACGCTGGATTGTTGCCAGCGAGTTGGTCGAAACCACGCGCTTGTTTGGTCGGGGTATTGCCAATATTGAGCCGCAGTGGTTAGAGCATGTGGGTGGCCATTTGTTGAAAAAACAATTGCTCGATCCGCATTGGGAGAAAAAAGCCGGAGAGGTCAAAGCGCTAGAGCGCGCTACCTTGTATGGCTTGGTGGTGTACAGCGGCCGACGGGTGAGCTACAGCAAGGTGGATGCTGCAGGCGCGCGCGAAATTTTTATTCGCAGCGCATTGGTAGAAGGTGAGTTAGACACCAAGTTGGCTTTTTTAGCGGCGAATCAGCGCTTGATTGAAGAGGTGCAAGAGCTTGAACATAAATCGCGTCGCCAAGACGTGTTGGTCGATGACGCTTTGATCTATGCGTTTTACGACCAACAGTTGCCAGCTGACGTGTGTAGCGTGGTCACCCTTGAGCGTTGGTACCGCGAGGAGGTCAAACGCCAGCCAAATTTATTGCTGCTCAACAAAGAAGAGTTGATGCGCCACCAAGCGGCGGGTATTACCACCCAAGCTTTTCCTGCCACTGTTCGTATGGGCGGGGTAGATTGCATGGTCGAGTATTTGCATGAACCGGGCGATGCCAAAGACGGCATGACGGTGACTGTGCCTTTGTATGTGTTGAACCAAGTCAGCGAAGAACGTGCAGACTGGTTGGTGATGGGCATGTTGGGGCAAAAAGTGCTGGCGCTTCTCAAAACCTTGCACCAAAAACCGCGTGCGCGTTTGGTGCCTTTGCCCGATACCGCAGAACGTTTTACCCAAGCCTTAACCGCAGAAGATAAGTTTGGCAATGGCTTTTTGGTAGATGCAGTTTTGACACTAGCGAGAGCTGAAACCAATTTGGATTTAAAGCGCGCAGACCTCAAACCCGACATGCTGGCGCAACATTTGTTTATGAATTTTCGTGTAGTCGACGAGCATGGTCGTCAACTTGCGCAGGGTAGACAGCTCAGTGCTTTGAAGTCGCAATGGGGTTCACAAGCGCGGGGTGCATTTCAGGCGCTTGCTAGTTTGAAAGATGCGATGTCGGGTGCGCAGACATCGCCCCATGTTGAGAAGCGCGCAGACAGCCATAACCCTTACAAGCAGAACTCATACAACCCGAACTCTTATAACCAGAAGTCTTCAGAGAAAGACAGCTTTGGTTCAAATACGCACAAGGAATCCAGCAAGGCATCACACAAACCATCGATCACGGCGAATACCGATAAGACTTTCACCACCTGGTCTTTCGGTGAGCTACCAGAGTTAATGGAAATTGCCAAAGGCGATCAAACCTTGGTGGGCTTCCCTGCTTTGGTGGATGCAGGCGAGTCGGTGCGGATGGAAGTGTTTGACGAGCCCGATATGGCGGCCAGCAAACATCGCGCGGGTCTGCGGCGTTTGTTTGCTCTGCAAATTAAAGACGCCATCAAATATTTAGAAAAGAATTTGCCAGACTTGCAGAAGATGTCAGTCACCTACATGCTCGTCGGTAAGGCTCAGGATGGGTCTGGTGGTGGCACTGCGGAAGAACTTCGACAGCAAATCTTAGATTTAGCGCTTGAGCGTGCGTTTTTGTTGGAACCCTTACCGACCGATGCCGCTTCGTTTCAACAGCGTTTGGAAGAAGGGCGAGGGCGCCTAACCTTGATCGCCAACGAAGTCGCCAGAATGGCTTCGAACATCTTGCTCGAATTTGCCCAAGCCAGTCGAAAAATCAAAGATACCAAAGCACACGCCGACTCCGTAGCCGATTGTGCGCAGCAACTGCAACGCTTGGTGGGCAAACGCTTTGTCGTAGAAACGCCCTATAGCCAATTGCAACATTTCACCCGATACCTCAAGGCGATTGTGTTGCGTCTCGATAAATTGCGTGAAGACCCAGCGCGCGATGCCAGCAAGATGGCGGAGCTCAAGCCATGGGAACAAAAATATTGGCGCTTGGTGGCAGAGCGCAAAGGCGCAACCGATGAACGGATGCTGGCCTACCGCTGGTTGTTAGAAGAATTGCGGGTGAGTTTTTTTGCACAAGAGTTGCGCACGCCTCAACCCGTGAGTATCAAGCGCTTAGAGAAGGCTTGGTTGCAGATGCAGTACTAAAAAAGAAAACTTGAAGGATTAGTTTATTCAGTGAAGTTTTCAACTACTGCAAAAGCGCTTGGGTGACTCTTTTACAAAAACCATTGAAGTGCGCACCCTCTATCCATCGCACCACCGCCACCATATCTAACTCAGGGTCAATCCACACAAACGAAGCGCCTGCACCGATCAAAAAATAACTCGACTCGGAGGCGTCTTTACAAATGCAGCGTTGGGTGTTCAGCCACACCAACATGCCATACCAATTGGCGATATCGCACGGTGTATGCATGCTACGCACCCACGCTTGCGATAGCACTTGTCTGTTGCCTACGCGTCCACCATTGAGCAACATTTGTCCAATCAAGGCTTGGTCTGCACTGGAAATGGATATGCCGCCACCCCAATGCGTTCCACCTGGGACAGACTGCATGCGTTGACCATCTATGTCTACCCAACTGTTGTGGTAGCCCTCCCATTTCCAGTTGTGGCTCACACCACAAGGATCGGCGATGGTTTCGCGAAAGACCTCAGGTAGAGGTCGACGAAACAGATACAACAGCGCAAGTGACAATTGGTTAATACG
>CAYFLF010000081.1:0-7906 GCA_964343725.1 uncultured Bordetella sp. | reverse complement strand
TCCACCCACTGCACTTTGTGGATGTACTTCGCTAAGGTAGTTTGCTGGCGTGCACGCAAACTACCCGATACATCGACGATGGTGTAGCGCTGAACCTTGTCGCCCAAAGCCTCCAACAATTGAAGCGCCAAGGCGCCCGAGCCAGCACCAAACTCCCAAACCGTATCTGTGTGTGTTGCTTCTAAAGCCTCGGCTACTTGATGGGCCAAAGTACGCCCAAACCACTTGGATAGCTCAGGCGCAGTCACAAAATCGCTACCGCTTTGCGGTGTTGTTCCAAATTTACGCAGTTGATTCGTGTAATAGCCAAGGCCAGGGGCATAGAGGGCGAGCGCCATAAACCGATCAAAACCCAGCCACCCCCCCGCTTTGTCAATACTGCGTTGAATCAAGGTATAGAGGGCTTGTTGCCCTGGGTCATCCGATAATTGGCGAAAATCCATGGTTTGCAGATCGTAACGCGCTGCAACACTTCTTTTTTCTTCACAACACTTTTATGCGCTCTTGGGCTTTGGTTACCGGTGGTGGTGTGCGTCTTGGACGCGAAATTTGCTTGGCATTTGCAAAAGCAGGTTGGAACGTGGCCTGCCACTACAACCACTCAGAATCCGCTGCGCTCAGCGTATGCGATGAAGTTCGCGCGATGGGCGTTGATGCGTTTGCCGTTCAAGGCGCACTAGATGATGAGGCGAGCTGCCATCAGATCTTCGATACCGTCGTTGCCAAAACTGAGCGCCGTTTACATTGCATTGTTAACAATGCCTCCTTGTTTGTGCCAGATACTGGAGATAAGTTTGACGAAGCTCAGGCAATTGCCCAGCTTAAAGTCAACTTGATGGCCCCTATGTACTTTGGGAAATGGCTCACCGAATTACATCGTGAACCAACCACAAATGCCATTTCAGCAGGTCACGCTAAACCTTCTTTAGTCCATGTCTTGGATCAAAAAGTTTTTAATCTCAATCCTGATTACTTCACTTACACCCTCTCGAAACTTGCATTAGAGCGTGCCGTCAGCTTGCAAGCTCAATCTCTCGCACCTACTGTGCGTGTGAATGCAGTCTCTCCTGGGCTGATGTACTTGAGTGGCCCGCAATCACAAGAAAATTTTGACCGTGCTGCAAAAGTCAATTTGTTGCAACAAGCCATCAACCCAGCAGATGTTGCACGAAGCGTGGTCTTTTTGGCGGAAAGTGCCAGCACCACCGGCACCACTCTACGCGTTGACAATGGTCAACACTTGGTTCCCTTGGCGCGTGATGTCATGTTTGCAGTGGAAGATCTTTTAAAACCATGAACGACAAACTTCTTCTAACTTGTCGCAGACTTTTTTTGCGTGGCTTTACCGTGCAAGTGCATATTGGTATTCACGATTTTGAATTGCATGCAGCCCAACGCATCATCCTCGATATTGATTTATATGTTTCGATGAAAGGTACTACTCCAACGGATGATCGTATTGACGAAGTAGTCGATTACGACTTCATTCGTGCAGTTGTCCATGCGCGTATCGCGCAAGGTCATATCAACCTACAAGAAACACTGTGTGACGATATCTTGAACCGATTGCTTGAGCATACTGGCGTAATGGCTGCGCGTGTCTCGACCCGCAAGCCTGATGTCTATCCTGATTGCGAAGCTGTCGGCGTAGAGGCATTTCGCGCTAAGCCTGGGGTGCTGTGACATGTTGAACAAAGGCACCCAAATTCTCACCTTGGAGGGTTTACGTTTCGATGCCAACCTCGGCATCTTGGAACATGAGATCAATAACCCACAACCCATTCAGGTAGATGCTGAACTCAATTTAGGAAGCCAACCGCTGATGCCTAGCGATGACGATATCCACCATGTGCTCGACTACCGCAAGGTGCGTCAGATCATCATCAGTGAATGCACGGCAGAGCATGTCAACTTACTAGAGAGTTTGATTGGCAAACTGGCGCATCGTTTGATGCAATTGCCTGGCGTGTTAGGCGTTCGCGTCAAAATCGCCAAACTTGAAATTTTTGAAGATTGCGAAGTTGCGATTCGCATGGAAACAGGACAATGGTGACCGCTATGACTACCGCTGAAAAACCCGCTCAGATCAAGATTGAACACGAGAACCACAAACTCGAAAAACGACTGTGCCGACAAGTGGGAGAAGCCATTGTCGACTACAACATGATCGAAGAAGGCGACAAAGTGATGGTGTGCATGTCCGGCGGCAAAGACAGCTACGCCCTCTTAGACATCTTGCTCAAAATGCAAGCGCGTGCGCCTATTGCATTTGAATTGATTGCAGTCAACCTAGACCAAAAACAACCTGGCTTTCCAGCAGACGTGTTACCCAATTACTTAAAACAAGTGGGTGTCAAGTTTCGTATTGAGACACAAGACACCTACTCCATCGTCAAAGAAAAAGTGCCTGAGGGCAAAACCATGTGTAGCCTGTGCTCGCGTTTGCGTCGCGGCATTTTGTATCGTGTTGCTGGTGAGTTAGGTTGTAACAAGATCGCACTAGGTCACCACCGCGATGACATTTTGCAAACCTTCTTTTTGAATATGTTCTTTGGTGGCAAACTCAAAAGCATGCCGCCCAAATTAGTGAGCGACGGTGGTGACCACATGGTGATTCGCCCTCTCGCATATGTTGCAGAGAAAGACTTGGTGCGTTGGGCTGCTTACCGCCAATTCCCTATCATCCCCTGCACACTGTGTGGCAGCCAAGATGGATTGCAGCGTCAAGTTGTGGGTGAAATGTTGCGCGAATGGGAAAAGAAATTTCCTGGACGTATAGAGAATATGTTTGCGGCATTACAGAATGTTGTGCCATCGCATCTACTTGACCACACCAAGTTTGATTTCAAAAACCTAGTGGCAACGGGTGAGACTTTTGAAGATGGTGATACCGCGTTTGATCGCGAAGAATTCCCAGCACAAACACTATCTGGTTTACAAGTCGTATCGCTATAAAAAACGCCAAGGTGTCAAAGCCCTAGGGCTTGGAACACACTTGGCGTGAGTTTTATCGGGTGGATGGGATTAGGCTTTGAACGCCACAATCTTCTGGTGCTGCTCGCCCAAACCTTCAATACCTAGCGACACTTTGTCGCCACGCTTCAAGAAAACGGGTGCAGGCTTGCCATTGACTTTGATGCCAGCGCCCACGCCAGGAGGCGTACCAGTGGTGATGACATCACCAGGATGCAAAGTCATGAATTGGCTCACATAACTCACCAACTTGGTCACACCAAAAATCATGGTCTTGGTGTTGCCATCTTGCATACGCTTGCCATTGAGATCTAACCACATATGCAGTTTTTGTGGATTGGGCACTTCGTCTTTGGTCACCATCCATGGGCCAATGGGGCCAAAGGTGTCGCACCCCTTGCCCTTATCCCATGAGCCACCGCGCTCCAATTGGTATTCACGCTCACTCACATCGTTGACCACGCAGTAACCTGCTACATAGTCGAGTGCGTTCTTTTGCGAAACATAACGCGCTTCGGTTCCGATCACGATACCGAGTTCTACCTCCCAATCGGTTTTGACAGAACCTTTGGGCAACATGACATCGTCATCAGGTCCTTGTATGCAGCTGTTGGCCTTTAAAAACACGATAGGTTCTTTAGGAATCGGCATGCCAGATTCAGCGGCATGGTCCGCGTAATTCAAACCAATCGCTACAAATTTACTGATATGGCTAATGGGGCAACCCATACGGGGCTTGCCTTTGACCAAGGGCAACTTGTCCGTATTGATTTTGGCCAACTTGGCGAGGGCTTTATTGCTGAGTTGATCTGGCGTCACATCATGGATGACTTTGCTTAAGTCGCGCAATTTGCCGTGTGCATCTATCAGACCTGGTTTTTCTTTACCAGGTTGACCGTAACGAACGAGTTTCATGGAGTATGTCCTTTCAAAATAAACAATGGATGGTAAGTGATTCGCCAGATTTAGATGGTCATACCGCCATCGACCATATAAGCATTCCCCGTCGCAAAGACAGATTCATCAGATGCCAAAAAGGTGATGATGGGTGCAATTTCATGCGCTTGTGCCAAGCGCCCCATGGGTTGGCGATTGATAAAGTCTTGTCGCGCTTTCACGGGATCGTCGTAACTATTGATACGGTCGTGTAGTGAGGGTGTGTCTACCGTGCCGGGGCAAATGCAATTACAACGTATGCCTTGGCGAACATAGTCGGCCGCTACGCTCTTGGTTAATCCAATCACAGCCGCCTTGCTGCTGCCATACACAAAGCGGTTTGGAATACCTTTCACGCTTGAGCAAACACTTGCCATGTTAATGATGCTGCTACTTTGGCCAGTTTTTTCGAAATGCGCCAGCATTTTGGGAAGCACTGCTTGAATCATCCAAAACTGCGAACGCACGTTTAAATTAAAGGCGAAATTCCACTCGTCATCAGTCGCGCCCAAGATGGGTCCGTTATGCACATAACCAGCACAGTTAAACACAATATCAATTTGTGTAATTTTGGCGACAAGCGCTTGTATCGCTTGCTTGTCCAACACGTCTAGTACGGATGCATGGATATTGGTGATTGCATCGTATTTTTTGAGTAGTGCAGCATTGACATCGGTCGCGTAGACCGTCGCACCTTCGTTGGCAAATGCACGCGCAGTTGCTTCGCCAATACCTTGACCTGCCGCCGTAATCAGCGCTGTTTTTCCTTTGAGTCTCATGCGGTGGTCTCCTGGTAATCGCTTCAGCACGCTTTGGTGCTTGAACACCGCCTATTTTTCATGCGGGTTTTCACGATTGTGCATTTGGTATGACGATTGTCCAATGGTGGTATTCCCGCATCTTTGAAATACTCACCCACTTTTTACAAGGAGACAACGATGTCAAAAAGAAACCATCTGAAAGTACTCGCTGGTGCCGCAGCTTTGGCCTTTGGATTGATTGCAACGCCTATCGCTTTTGCACAGCAAAAGTTGAAGTGGGCCCATGTCTATGAAACGTCAGAGCCCTATCACACTGAATCAGTCTGGGCTGCGGAAGAAATTAAAAAGCGCAGCAATGGCAAGTTCGATATTCAAGTATTTCCTGCATCATCGCTGGGTAAAGAAACCGATATCAACCAAGGCCTCACCCTAGGTACCGTTGACATCATCATCAGTGGACCTTCTTTTGCGGCACGTACTTACCCCCGCTTTGGTATTGCCTACTATCCATTCATCTTCCGTGATGGTGACCATTTATTGGCATATTCCAAGAGCCCGGTTTTCCAAGAGATGGTCAACGAGTTCCGCTCTAAAACAGGGATTCAAGTCACGGCCTACACCTACTATGGTGCACGGCACACGACTTCACAAAAAGCGTTTACCAATTGCGAAGGCATGAAAGGTCTCAAGATTCGCGTGCCAGATGTGCCAGCTTATCGTGCGACGCCAGAAGCTTGCGGCGCCAACCCCACACCTATCGCCTTTGCTGAAGTTTATTTAGCCCTACAAAACGGTACGGTCGATGCCCAAGAAAATCCGCTGACAACGATTGAAGCCAAAAAATTCTTCGAAGTTCAAAAAGCCATCATGCTCACAGGCCATATCGTGGATGGATTGACTACGCAAATTGCGCCTCATATTTGGTCAAAATTAAGCGATAGCGAAAAAGCCATGTTCACAGAGGTGACCCAACAAGCTGCTTCGCGGGCAACTGCTCAGATTAAAAAACGTGAGGCTGAGCTAGTAGATGAATTCAAGAAAAAAGGCCTGCAAGTTGTGAACGTTGACCGTAAAAGCTTCCAAGACGCTGTTCTTAAAAACAAACCACTGGAGTCCTTGGGCTTTACCCGCGCAGACTTCGACAAAATTCAAGCAGCGAAATAACTTTTAGCAATTCCTATCCAGACAGCTTTAACTGTCTGGATAGATTTTATTTTTTGAATGTATGAGCGCAATACCTGATACAGATGCTGATTCACATCTGCTTGGAGAAGACGGGCAGTTTCATGCGACAGACGAAGACGTTCAATTCTCTGACACGCCTATTGAAGCTTGGATCGCCCTATTGTTTTTTTGGGCGCTAGCGCTTACTGTGTTTTATCAATTTCTGACCCGCTATGTTTTGAATAACTCAGCAGCATGGACAGAAGAGATTGCCCGCTACCTGCTGATTGCAACTGTCTTTACAGGGGCTGCTATTGGCGTGGCAAAAAACAACCATATACAAGTTGATTTCTTTTATCGGCATTTACCAAAAGGTGTATGCCGTCTTTTATCTTCATTGACAGACATTCTGCGCTGTGTTTTCTTAGGGGCTGCTACTTTTTTAACTTGGCAAATGATGGAACGACTGGGCAGCTACAAAATGACCATCGTCGATTTGCCAATGAATATTGTTTATGGAATTTGTATGTTTGGGTTTGCCTCGATGTTTTTACGTTCGTTGTGGGTTGCCAAAATGCATTGGCAGCGCGGCTACAGCGTTCTAGAGCGGCCCGAGTCATCCCTACATGACGCTCACTAATCCCACTTCAATCAAAGCCACATGCTGAAAATCATTTTTCTGTTGCTCATGAGCGGCGGTATTCCAGTTGCCATTGCAATGGCGGGTGCCTCGCTTATTTATCTGTTCATCCAAGACACGACACCGCCCTTTGTAGTGATCCATCGCATGGTGTCTGGTATTGACAGTTTTCCGCTGTTAGCCGTTCCATTTTTTATCTTGGCTGGTAACTTGATGAACAACGCGGGCATTACGAACCGCATCTATAACTACGCGCTCGCCTTGGTAGGTTGGCTCAAAGGTGGTTTAGGCCATGTCAATGTTTTAGGTTCTGTCATTTTTGCTGGTATGAGCGGCACAGCCATTGCCGATGCGGCAGGTCTTGGCACGATTGAAATCAAAGCAATGACAGACCACGGGTACAGCAAAGAATTTTCTGTGGGCGTGACTGCGGCGTCTGCCACATTGGGTCCGATCATTCCACCTAGCTTGCCATTTGTGATCTACGGCATGATGGCCAATGTTTCAGTAGGTGCTTTGTTTTTAGCGGGCATCTTGCCTGGTGTGTTGATGGCCTTACTCATGATGCTGACCGTCGCTTACTTTGCGCATCAAAACAATTGGGGCTCGGATGTTAAGTTCGAGTGGTTACGCATCACCAAAGCCTTGATAGAAACAGCGGTGGTGATTGCTTGGCCTTTGTCGATTTGGTATTTGGTGACCAAGCTTGGATTTCATGCGCAGTGGACGGTCTTTTTTGCGCTGATTGTTTTGTTTACTGCCGATAAGGTATTTGACTTCCAAGCGGTGCTACCCATCATGACGCCTGTCTTGTTGATTGGTGGCATGTCTACGGGTGTTTTTACCCCCACAGAAGGCGCCATAGCTGCCTGCGTATGGGCGATGGTTTTAGGTCTGTTGTGGTACCGCACCATGACCATCAAAATGTTTGTCAAAGTGTGTCTTGACACTGTTGAGACTACTTCCACGGTGCTGTTCATTGTTGCTGCGGCCAGTATTTTTGGTTGGATGCTGACCTCTACAGGTGTGACCGCAGCGATAGGTCAATGGGTGTTGGGTGTGACAGATGAGCCTTGGAAATTTTTATTGTTAGCAAACTTGCTCATGCTGTTTGTGGGTTGCTTTTTAGAGCCAACTGCCGCTATCACCATTTTGGTCCCTATCTTGATTCCCATTTGCCAACAACTAGGCATCAACCTTGTGCACTTTGGCTTGGTCATGGTGTTGAATTTGATGATTGGCTTACTCCATCCGCCCATGGGGATGGTGTTATTTGTTTTGGCTCGCGTTGCCAAACTCAGTGTGGAACGCACCACGATGGCGATCTTGCCTTGGCTAGTACCTTTGCTTGGCAGTTTGGTGATCATCACCTATGTACCTAGTTTGGTGCTGTGGTTGCCCAAAATGGTTTATCAATAAATCACGAATTTTT
>CAYFLF010000080.1:0-7931 GCA_964343725.1 uncultured Bordetella sp. | reverse complement strand
ATTGTTTTCATGCACGGGTACCGCTACACCGACCACGAAGTGCAAGCCAAGGAGCTTGCTCAAGCAATCGGTTTTACCCAGATCAGCACTTCGCACGGCACAAGCCCTTTGATGAAGTTTGTGAGCCGAGGCGATACCACGGTGGTGGATGCATATTTGTCGCCCATCCTGCGCCGCTATGTGGACTTGGTTGCAGCAGAAATGCCTGGTGTGCCTTTGTATTTCATGCAGTCATCGGGTGGATTGACCGATGCCCATGCGTTTCAAGGCAAAGACGCTATTTTGTCGGGGCCTGCGGGTGGCATTGTGGGCATGGCGCGCACGGCGCAATTGGCATTTGCCAATATGGCGAACCAAGAGCCGGTGCAAGTGATTGGCTTTGACATGGGTGGGACTTCGACCGATGTCTCGCATTTCGCGGGTACTTTTGAGCGTGAGTTTGAAACACAGGTAGCAGGTGTGCGCATGCGTGCGCCGATGATGAGCATCCATACTGTGGCGGCTGGAGGTGGATCTATCCTGCGGTTTGATGGCGCCCGCATGCGTGTAGGCCCTCAAAGCGCAGGGGCAAACCCAGGGCCTGCGAGTTATAGGCGTGGTGGCCCTTTGGCAGTCACCGATGCCAACGTGTTGCTTGGAAAAATTCAGCCGCATTACTTTCCGCACGTGTTTGGCCCACAAGCCAATGAGCCTCTCAACAGAGACGTGGTGCAGCACCAATTCAATGCGCTAGCCAAAGACATGCAACGACCCGCGGAAGCGATTGCAGAAGGTTTTGTGCAAATCGCGGTGCAGCAAATGGCCAATGCGATCAAGAAAATTTCGGTTGCTAGAGGTTATGACGTGACGCGCTACACCTTGCAGTGCTTTGGCGGTGCCGGTGGCCAACACGCATGCTTGGTAGCCGATGCGCTGGGTATGACGCGTGTCTTGGTGCATCCGATGGCGGGTGTGCTGTCTGCTTACGGCATGGGCTTGGCTGACCAAAACGTGATGCGTGAACAAGCGATTGAAAAATTACTCAGCGCTGAATTACTAACGCATTTACAGCAAACGATTTCAATGCTGACGCAGGATGCGCAAGCAGAGTTCAACCAACAAGCCATCGACATTTCTAATTTGGAGGTGTACCAACGGGTGCATGTGCGTTACCTTGGCAGCGATTCGGCGTTGGTAGTGCCTTTTGGTAACCAGCAGGAAATTCAGCAAGCTTTCGAAAAAGCGTACCAACAACGCTTTGCTTTTTTGATGGAAAACAAACCGCTGATGGTGGAGGCTGTGTCTGTCGAAGTTCTACTCAAAGGCGAGGCTTTGGCAGAGCAGGTACATGTTTTGCAGGCCCCAAGAGAAGTGCCGCGTCGTGAGACCGTGCAGGTGTATGTCAACGGTGCATGGCGCGATGCCGCCTTGGTGGTGCGAGAAGATCTGTGCCCGGGTGACTTGTTACAAGGCCCTGCCATCATTGCTGAAAAAAATGCCACAACGGTGATCGAGCCTGGTTGGCAAGCGCGTGTGTCTGCGCTAGACCATTTGGTGCTCGAGCGTTACCTCGAGAAAGAAGCGCAATTTGCTGCTGGCACCCAAGTAGACCCTGTATTGCTCGAAGTATTCAACAACCTGTTTATGAATATTGCCGAGCAAATGGGTTTGCAATTACAAAACACCGCGCACTCGGTCAATATCAAAGAGCGCCTAGATTTTTCGTGTGCGCTATTTGATGCGCAGGGCAATTTGATTGCCAATGCACCGCACATGCCTGTGCATTTGGGCTCGATGGGCGAGAGCATCAAAACCGTGATTCGCGAAAACGCCAAGACCATGCAAGAGGGCAATGTCTATGTGCTGAATGACCCTTATCACGGCGGCACGCATTTGCCAGACATTACCGTGATCACGCCCGTGTATTTGGAAGGTTCTCAGACGCCAGACTTCTATGTGGGTTCTCGTGGCCACCATGCCGATATCGGTGGTGTCACACCTGGATCGATGCCGCCGTTTTCTACCCGCATCGAAGAAGAGGGTGTGCAAATCAACAATGTCTTGTTGGTGGAGCGTGGCGTGTTGCGTGAGGATGACATGGTGGCTTTGCTACAAAGTGGCCAATACCCCAGTCGTAACCCTGCACAAAATATGGCGGATCTGAAAGCCCAAATTGCCGCCAATGAAAAAGGCGTACAAGAGCTTCGCAAAATGGTGGCGCAGTTTGGATTGCCCGTCGTCAAAGCCTATATGGGGCACGTACAAGACAACGCAGAAGAGTCTGTGCGTCGCGTGATCACCCATTTACGAGACGGATCATTCACCTTGAGCCTAGACAATGGCGCGCAAATACAAGTGGCGATTCGTGTCAATGCGCAAGCGCGAACGGCAGAGATTGATTTCACGGGTACCTCCGCACAACAAACCAATAACTTCAATGCCCCGACTGCGGTATGTATGGCCGCTGTGTTGTATGTGTTCCGTTCTTTGGTCGATGACGATATTCCGCTCAACGCCGGATGTTTGAAACCTCTGAACGTCATCATCCCTGAAGGGTCGATGCTCAATCCATTGCCTCCTGCATCGGTGGTGGCGGGCAATGTCGAGACATCAAGCTGTATTACCAATGCTTTGTATGGCGCATTGGGTGTAATGGCGAGTAGCCAACCCACGATGAACAATTTCACCTTTGGTAATGCCAAACACCAGTATTACGAAACCATATCGGGCGGCAGTGGAGCAGGTGATGGTTTTGACGGAACCAGTGTGGTGCAAACGCATATGACTAACTCACGTTTGACAGACCCCGAAGTTTTAGAGTTTCGCTTTCCAGTGCGCTTGCAAAGTTACGCCATACGCGAAGATTCTGGTGGAGCAGGGCGCTGGCATGGCGGCAACGGAGGAATCCGTCGCATTGAATTTTTAGAGCCTATGACCGCTAGTATTTTGTCCAATGCGCGCGTGCATCCGGCTTTTGGTATGGCAGGCGGTAGCGCAGGGGCTGTGGGAATTAACAGAGTGGTGCGCAAAGATGGCACGCAGCTCGATGTTGCGCACATTGCCCAAGTTGAAATGCAAGCAGGCGATGTCTTTGAAATTCACACCCCTGGCGGTGGCGGTTACGGAAAGCTTTGACCGTTTACCAAAACGCCTTGCGCAGAGAACTGTTGCGCTTTGGTTTTGCCAATCCCTGCGACGCGTGACATCAAATCTTTCCAATTCATAAAAGGCTTGTCAGCGCGGGCTACCAGCACTTTGCGCGTCATCGCTGGGCCCATGCCTTTGATGCTGTCGAGTTCGGCTTCGTTGGCTTGGTTGATCTCAAGGGCCAATACGCTTAAGGGGACGCAGACCAAAGCGCCCAGCACTATCCATTTTTTAAGCAAGTAGCGCTGCCATGTATTGCGTGACGCCTGAGGTCACGTCAGCAAACACGTGGTTGCATCCTGTGCTACGTAACTGGCTTAAATCGGCTTGGGTGTAGCACTGGTATTTGCCACGCAAAGCATCAGGGAATGGAATGTATTCAATCAAGCCTTGTTGTACTGCTTGCGCTAAATCTATTGCGGGATGTCCGGCTGCACGGCGCAGTGTGTTGACAACGGCAAGCGCGACGTCGTTAAAAGGTTGGGCGCGTCCTGTGCCGAGATTGAAAATTCCGGATTTACCAGGGTTGTCAAAGAACCAGAGTTTGACGGCAACCACATCGTCTACCCATATGAAGTCGCGTTGTTGGTTGCCTGCGCTGTAGCCACCGTATTCACCAAACAACTTGACACGTCCTTCGGCATTGAATTGGTTGAATTGGTGGAAAGCAACGCTCGCCATCCGTCCTTTGTGTTGCTCGCGCGGGCCGTAGACATTGAAGTAGCGAAAGCCTGCGACTTGGACACTCAGATTACTAAAGTCTTGGTTGAACGTACGTCGCACATATTGGTCAAACAAGAGTTTCGAGTAGCCATACACATTGAGTGGCCGCTCAAATTCTGGTGTTTCGCGGAAAGTGTCACTACCACCATAGGTGGCGGCAGAAGATGCATAAAGCAAGCGCGTGCCCGATTGCAGACAGGCTTTGAGCAAACCGCATGACAAACTGAAGTTGTTGTCCATCATGTAGCGGCCATCGGTTTCCATGGTGTCGCTGCACGCGCCTTCGTGGAAGATGGCTTCTACTTTGCCGTACGCTCCTTCTGCAAAAAGTTCGTAGAAAAGATCTTGGTCAACGTAGTCGGTAATTTGCAAATCAGCCAAGTTGACAAATTTGTCGCCTTGCGAGAGGTTGTCGACCGCGATGATGTTGTCAATACCGCGTGCGTTCAAGCCTTTGATGATGTTGCTACCGATAAATCCAGCAGCTCCGGTGACGACGATCTTCATGCAAATAACTCCTCGTAGCTGACAGTCGCAGTTCCAAATTTACCCACCACTATGCCACCAGCTCGGTTGGCCCAAGGCATGGCTTCGCGTAATGACATGCCTGCGGCCACAAGGGCTGCGAGAGTCGCAATCACGGTGTCACCCGCACCAGTGACATCAAACACCTCACGTGCTTGGGCGGCAATATGGGTTGCTCCTTGGTCATCAAACAAGCTCATCCCTTCTTCACTGCGAGTGAGTAATACGGCGTCAATCCGCAATTCTTTACGTAAGTGGTTGACTTTGCTCTTGAGTTCTTCTTCGCTAGTCCAAGCACCCACGACTTGTTGCAGTTCCGCGCGGTTGGGTGTGATGCAAGAAGCGCCTGCATAGCGAGAAAAGTCACTGCCTTTGGGGTCAATGAACACGGCTTTGTTCGCTTTGCGCGCGGCAGCGATCATGTCAGTGATGTGGGCTAAGCCACCTTTGCCGTAGTCAGAGAACAGCACGACAGGATGGTCAGGCAATAGTTGCATGAACTGTTGGGTTTGAGAGGACAGTACTTCGTTTTGCGGGGTGTTTTCAAAATCAACGCGTAAGAGTTGTTGTTGACGTCCGATGACCCGCAGTTTGACGGTTGTTTTGAGTTGGTCATCACGACCGAAATAAGGGGTGATGCCACTCTTGGCGATCAAGTCTTGCAAGAGATGGCTAGCTTCATCGTCACCGACGACAGACAGCAAAGAGGCTTGTGCGCCAACGCTCACCGCATTAAAGGCCACGTTGGCGCAACCACCCAATCGGTTCTCTTCGCGGTTGATACGCACCACAGGTACGGGTGCTTCGGGGCTGATACGGTCCACTGCGCCATACCAGTAACGGTCGAGCATGACGTCACCGACCACCAAAACTTTGGCTTGCGCAAGTTGAGCTTGAGAGAGTGGAGGTTTTTGTAGGGTCATAGTTCTTCGATGCGCTTAGGCGGATAACTGTCCCAGGCTTGGCAGCCAGGGCATTGCCAGAAATGTTGTGTCGCTTCAAAACCGCAAGCCGCGCAGCGATAGCGTTGCAGAGGTTTAGCAGCACGCTCGAGTGCACGTAGCACTTGCGGATGGAATTGCTGGTGCTCAAACTTTTCATTGGCAATCCATTGGGTTGCCGCAACCAAAGAGGGTTCACGCTCTAGGTGCTTGCCAAACCAATCACTGGTGCCGATCTCGCCTTTTGCAGTGCGCAAGGAGACGATGGCTTGCAACACATCAAGCGAGGCCGTGTGTTGGTAGAGATGTTCCAAAAAAAGAAGCGCATCATCTATGCAGTTCAACTCTTGCGCAAGTACGCTCAATCGAGGTGCCAAGAGCGGTACCGCAGTGGGCGCGCTCTGCGCTAATCGTTTGAGCGTGTCATACGCGGCTTGTGATTGACCCGACTCGCTGAGCACTTTGGCCATGGCCAATGGCGCTCTAGCCGCATGGGGTGCAGTATCGATCGCCTGTTGCAAGAGACGAATTTTGCTGGCGTGGTCTTGAGGGGTGTCTGTGCTTTCGGCTTGCTCACACAGGTAATGCGCCAAGCGACCCTGAAAACTGCCATGGCCGGATGCGTTGAGCTTGTGCGCAATGTCGGTGGCTTTGGCCCAGTCACGAGAGCGTTCATAAATACTGAGCAAGGCCAAATGCGCTTGTTCAGCAAACGCAGTGCCTTCTAGTTTGGACAAAGCATCTTCAGCGCGGTCTAGCAAACCTGCTTTTAAAAAGTCCAAGGCCAAAGCATGTTGGGCGCGATCCAAGTCGGCTTGACTCAAGTCGCCACGAGAGAGCAGATGTTGATGAACTCGGACGGCACGCTCGTATTCACCACGACGGCGAAACAAATTGCCCAGTGCGAAATGCAATTCGGAGGTATCTGGGTCGTGTTGTACGGCTTCAATGAAAGCGTCAATCGCTTGGTCTTGTTGCTCATTGAGCAAGTAGTTCAAGCCTTTGAAATACGCGCGAGGGGTTTGGCGGTTTTCTATTCGCAACTGGCGCAAATCAACACGCGAAGCCAGCCAACCGAGACCAAAGGCCAATGGAAAGCCAAATAAAACCCAGCTGATATCAAATTCCATGCGCGGTGTCCGGTAGGGCTGGCTTACCGCTGTCATTGGCGGTTGTTGGCTCTTTAGAGGAATTGGAGGATGACTTAGCCAAGCGACGCAATTTCCACCATCGCGGCAACATACCCATCACGCCCACCGCAACCCCCAATACAAAAACGCTCAAGACAACCACGATCAACGGTGCACGCCAAGAAGCACCAAAAAAGAAATGCACCAAGATGTCTTCTTGGTTATTGAGGGCAAATGCGAACAGGGTAAAAAAAATGGCTGCTTTCAATGTCCATTGAAGCAGCCACATGAGGTTTTTCAAAATAACTCCTCAGTGACTGAGAAGAATTTTAGCCCCGAGCATTGGTTTAACTTTTAGGTGTTGAACCTGCCAGTATTTCTTGTGTGCGTGCATCGACCGCTTCGCGCAAGGCTTTGCCTGGCTTGAAGTGAGGCACACGTTTTTCTGGAATCGCAACACTCTCGCCCGAACGCGGATTGCGTCCCATACGAGGGGGGCGACGGTTGATCGAAAAACTGCCAAAACCCCGCAGTTCAATGCGGTGCCCACGCACCAAGGCTTCGCCCATCGCGTCAAGAATCGTCTTGACGGCGAATTCTGCGTCGCGGTGTGTGAGCTGGCTGAAACGTGCAGCCAGTTCTTCGACCAAGTCGGAACGGGTCATCCGTTGTTGTCATCGAGCTTGGCGCGCAACAAAGCGCCCAAGCTGGTGGTACCAGAGTTTTCGCGTGAGGACTGTTGCGACAAGTTAGCCATGGCTTCTTGTTGGTCAACAGCGTCTTTGGCTTTGATTGACAACTGGATGTTGCGTGTCTTGCGATCCACATTGATCACCACAGCCGTGACTTCGTCGCCGACTTTGAGCACATGGCTTGCGTCTTCCACGCGATCGCGTGAAATTTCGCTGACACGCAAGTAACCGACGATGTCTTCGCCCAAGTCGATTTCAGCGCCTTTGGCGTCCACGGTCTTGACCTTACCAGTGACGGTTTGGCCTTTGTCATTGACAGACACGAACGTGGTGAAGGGGTCCGAGTCGAGTTGCTTGATACCCAAGGAGATGCGCTCGCGCTCGACGTCCACAGCCAATACCAGGGCTTCGACTTCTTGGCCTTTTTTGTATTCGCGGACAGCGTTCTCACCAGTCTCGTTCCAAGACAGGTCAGACAAGTGCACCAAACCGTCGATGCCAGCAGCCAATCCGACGAAAACGCCGAAGTCGGTGATGGATTTGATCGGGCCTTTGACGCGGTCGCCGCGCTTGGTGTTTTGTGCGAAGTCTTGCCATGGGTTGGCTTTGCACTGCTTCATGCCGAGGCTGATACGGCGCTTGTCTTCGTCGATCTCGAGGACCATGACTTCGACTTCGTCACCCAAGGCCACGATTTTGGAAGGCGCAACGTTCTTGTTGGTCCAGTCCATTTCGGACACGTGGACCAAGCCTTCGATGCCTGGTTCGAGTTCCACAAACGCACCGTAGTCGGC
>CAYFLF010000079.1:0-7990 GCA_964343725.1 uncultured Bordetella sp. | reverse complement strand
AAGTTCAAGCAGTGTTTTTATGCCACTGCTGATAGTTCTGCCATGATTTTCTTGATCTTCATAGGGGCGGACTTGATGAATGGTGCCCTTGCCCTTTCTCAAGCATCTACCCAACTCACCAATTTAGTGACAGGACTCGGTTGGCCGCCTTTGATGATCGTCGCGGGTATCTTGTTGTTTTATGTTGTATTGGGTGCAGTGATGGATGAGTTGTCGATGATTTTGTTGACAATTCCTATCTTCTTCCCAATTGTTGTCGGCATGGATTTTGGTTTGCCTAAAGAGTCCGTTGCTATTTGGTTTGGCATATTGGTATTGATGGTGGTGGAATTTGGATTGCTCGCACCACCGGTAGGTTTAAATGTCTATGTGGTGAACGGCATGGCCAAAGATATTCCGATTGCCGAAAGTTATCGTGGGGTGATGCCGTTCTTGGTGAGCGACACGATCCGTACCTTACTGATTCTCTTCTTCCCAGGTATTTGTCTCTGGTTGGTTTCAGTTATTGCCTAGCCGCTTTGCAAGTCATTTAACTTTCAATTCTTGCGAGTGTGCTATCAACAGATGCGTCACGCTACATTGTGAGATGTCAAAAATAAAAGGGAGGCTAAGCCTCCCTTTTTTATTCATCTTGCCAGTGAATGAACTGGCAAAGCAGAAAGTTACTTGGTGTATTTGGCAATGAAGCCTTGTGCTTCATGAACCAAGTTTGCACCGTCCACACCTTTCTTATCCATATCGCTGATCCACTCATTGCTCAAACTAGCCGATGCACGTTTCCATACATCTAACTCAGCTTTTGGAATGATGGTGATGGTGTGTCCGCCAGCAACCATTTTGGCTTTGCCGGGGATATCGTTATCAGCTTGCGTTTTGCCAAGGAATGCAGATAACTCACGACCAGAGTTCTTATCGATCACTTTTTTCAAGTCAGCAGGTAAAGATTCGTATTTGGCTTTGTTCATTGGCACCACAAACACGGTGGTGTAGAGAGCGTTTTCACCACGATCAGTCTCTGCGGTGTAACGCGCCAACTCTTCAATCTTTAAGGTTTGCGCGACTTCATAAGGAATCACGGCGCCATCAATCGTGCCTTTGGACAAGGCATCAGGAACGGCAGGGACGGGCATACCAACTGGTGTAGCCCCCATGCTGGCAAGCAATTTGGTGGTCAGACGGGTTGGCCCGCGTAACTTCAGGCCTTTGATGTCGGCCATGGTTTTGATTTGCTTTTTCGCAGTGAAGATATTGCCAGGTCCATGCACATGCATAGCCAAAACCTTCACATCTTTGAATTCATCTTTTGCAAATTTCTCGTAGTAGTCCCAAGTTGCGCGGCTGGTTGCCTCTGCATTGGTCATCATGAAAGGCAATTCAAACACTTCCATTTTGGGGAATCGGCCGGACGTATAGCCAGGCAAAGTCCAAACAACATCTGCCACACCATCGCGCGCCTGATCGTACAACTGAGGCGGTGTACCACCAAGTTGCATGGCAGGATAGATTTGGCATTGCAAACGGTCTTTGGAGTCTTTTGCAATGTTGTCACACCAAGTGCGAAGCATCTTGGTGTGCTGGATAGACGTGGGGCCTAAAAAGTGGTGGACTTTCAGAATGATCGCCTCAGCTTGCGCTACGCCCATGACGCTTGCCAAAGCTGCTGAAATTGCGGCGATCTTAAAAACTCGTTTCATAAAAACTCCATTGGGAAAGGAAAACTCGCACATCGTAATCCGACCAATCGGTCGGCTAATTAAGGGTTTACTCGATATCGACTTGGTGCAGGGCAAAGTTTTTAGTTTTCTGATCGGCAAAATAACGTTTCAATGTTTCTTTGACGGTACGAAAAGCTAACTCGTCCCAAGGAATGTCTTGCTCGGTGAATAAACGGGCTTCCATCGTCTCATGTCCAGGGTCAAACGCGTCGCTAGTTAAGCGGGCTCGGTAGAAAAAATGGACCTGCCCGACACGCACCACATTCATGATGCTGAAAAGTTCCTGCATCTCAAACTGCGCGCCTGCTTCTTCCTGAGTCTCTCGCGCAGCACCTTGCGCCAGTGTTTCGCCAAGTTCCATGAAGCCAGCTGGTAAGGTCCACTTTCCTTGTCGGGGTTCAATATTGCGCTTACACAGCAAAACTTTATCGCCCCAAATAGGAATCGTTCCCACTACATTCAGCGGGTTTTCATAGTGCACCGTATGACAAGCGGGACATACCGCGCGAACACGCGTGTCGCCATCGTCAGGTAAGCGATATTCCACCGCAACGCCACAAGCTTTGCAATGTTTGATTTGTCCGCGGTGCAACATGGCTTGGTGATTTAGCGCACGTGTACTTTGATTTCACCCAATCCACCAACCGCACCCACCATCGTGTCACCAGCTACAACAGCCGCAACGCCTTCAGGGGTGCCAGTGAATATCAAGTCTCCTGCTTGCAATTCCCATGCAGCGGATAAATGTTCGATCGTCTCTGCAATATTCCAAATCAATTTATTGATGTGGCTACGTTGACGGTCTTGTCCATTGACCTGCACATAGATTTCGGCGTTTTCAATATCACCCGATTGCGCAATCGGTGTGATGGGGCCCATCGGTGCGCTGTGGTCAAAACCTTTTCCAATGCACCATGGGCGGCCTTGTTTTTTCATTTCGTTTTGTAGATCTCGTCGCGTCATGTCGAGACCAACCGCATAGCCATAGATATGTTGCATGGCATTGGCAGCAGAAATATTTTTGCCACCTTTTCCGATTGCGACCACCAATTCGATTTCGTGGTGCAGGTTTTTGGTCAAACTCGGATAGGGCATATCCACTGTTTCTCCGCTAGGAACAAAAACCAGGGCATCTGCAGGCTTTAGAAAAAAGAAGGGCGGTTCACGTCCTGTGAAACCCATCTCTTTGGCATGTTCTTCGTAATTACGGCCAACGCAATAGATGCGGTGAACCGGAAACTGTTCTGTTTTTCCAATCACTGGAACGCTGACAACGGCTGGGGGCGTAAAAAGGTATTGCATGTTTGAAATTGAGGAGGATGAAAAAAAGAACGTATCGGAAAACTCGCTTAGTCTAATGCCTTACGGAAATCTGAAGACATTAGGCCCAAAGACATTAGGCGCGGGTTAGGCCGAATTCCTTTTGCATGGCGGTATCCTTACGTTTTATGCAGATACAAGACTGGCAATTACCAAATGGTGTTCAAGCACTTTGCACCACACGCCTTGGAGGTGTTTCGCTTGATCCCTATGACAGCTTGAATCTCGGTGACCATGTGCAAGATGATCCAGCGCATGTGGCGGCTAACCGCAATATTTTGAAAGAGCAACTTCACGGTGCACGTCCAGTTTTTTTAAAACAAGTGCACGGTACCCAAGTGATGCATTTAGATCTCCAAACAGTTGATGGCACTGTTGCAGACGCTTGCTACACACAAACCCCCAAACTAGCTTGCACCATCATGGTGGCTGACTGTATGCCCATCTTGCTGACGGATCTTGGAGGAACCGCCGTGGCTGCCGTGCATGCGGGGTGGCGTGGACTTGCCCATGGCGTGATTGAAAACACCGTAAAAACCCTGTGTCCACAAATCGGGGTGCCTCCAAACGAATTGTTGGTTTGGTTGGGCCCTTGCATAGGTCCCCATGCTTTTGAAGTAGGAGATGAAGTTCGCCAGGTTTTTTTAGAAGAAAACGCGGACGCCAAAAGTTGTTTCAAAGCCTCCCATCGACCGAATAAGTATTTGGCCGATTTGCCCTCGCTAGCGCGTATGCGGCTGAAAAATCTGGGGGTTCTGTCTATTGCAGGTAACGATGGCAGCGATCAGTGGTGCACCGTGCAGCAAGCATCAAGGTTCTTTTCTTACAGGCGAGACGGAATCACGGGACGCTTCGCTGCTTGCATTTGGCTCACTGGGTAATGCTGGCGTATCAATGTGTTCAGCTGCTTTTCTAGCCTTACGCCGTGCTGGTGCCCCCATGACATATCCCACAATGCCCATGGGTAGCAATCCATACAAGATAAAAGTGAAAAAAGCACCCAACGCAGTTCCCACAGGACTGGTGGCCTCGGCGATGGCCATCATCAAGGCTACATACAGCCATGCTATGAGTACTAAATACATCTAAGGGTTTTCGCTTGAGTTTGATTTTTGTCAGCAAAATGAAGGGGTTTCACTGAGATACTGGAGGGCTATTTCACACCCATTATCAAGCAACGGAAATTCACCATGGATCAGAACCTGAACCAATTTTGGACGGTAGCTCAGGAGAGTTGGGGCAAGGCCTTAGCAACATTTAGCCATATTGGCAAAAGCGATGGTGTTACGCCACCATTGAGTTTCGACTTAGAAAAAGTACAGGAACTTCAAAACCAATACATGTTGGAAGCCACAGAACTGTGGAACCAAAGCCTGCATGGTGCACCCAAAGTCAAGGACAGACGATTTGCAGCAGACGCATGGACCAACGATCCCATGGCTGCTTTTGCAGCTGCGACCTATTTGCTCAATACGCGTACCTTGATGGCACTTGCCGATGCCACGCAAACAGACCCTAAAACCAAAGCGCGAATTCAATTTGCGGTCGAGCAGTGGGCAGCCGCGGTTGCGCCTAGTAACTTTTTAGCCTTTAACGCAGAGGCACAAAAGAAAGCCATTGATACCCAAGGTGAGAGCATTGCCAAAGGCATGCAAAACTTATTAAAGGACATACAACAGGGTCATGTCTCCATGACCGATGAAAGTGTTTTTGAAGTCGGTAAAAACGTCGCTACCACTGAGGGCAAAGTGGTGTTTGAGAACGACTACTTCCAATTAATCGAATACAAGCCCTTGACCGACAAAGTCTACGAGCGGCCTTTTTTATTGGTTCCACCTTGTATCAATAAGTTCTACATCCTAGATTTGCAGCCTGCCAACTCATTCATTCGCTATGCGGTCAGTGAGGGGCACAGAACTTTTGTAGTGAGCTGGCGCAATCCTGATGCGTCTATGTCGCACACCACCTGGGATGATTTGATTGCACACGTAGCAATCAAAGCCATTCATGTCGTGCAAGAGATCTCTGGCTCGGAGCAAATCAATGCCTTGGGCTTTTGCGTGGGAGGCACGATTTTGTCTACCGCATTGGGTGTATTGGCTGCGCGTGATGAGCATCCTGTTGCTAGCACTACCTTGCTTACCACCTTGGTGGACTTTCGAGATACTGGGGTGCTGGATGTTTTCATCGACGAGGCCTTTGTCCAATACCGTGAAGCCCAGTTTGCCAATGGTGGTTTGATGAAGGGCCAAGATATGGCCTCTACCTTCAGTTTTCTGCGCCCCAATGACTTGGTGTGGAACTATGTTGTAGGTAACTACCTCAAAGGCGAAACCCCACCACCATTCGATTTGCTCTACTGGAATAGCGATGCCACCAACCTGGCTGGCCCCATGTATTCCTGGTATTTGCGCAACACTTATTTAGAAAACAACCTGATCAAACCCGGCAAGACAGAAGTTTGTGGAGAAAAAATAGACTTCCGTAAAGTCGATTTGCCAATCTATATCTATGGCTCGCGTGAAGACCATATCGTGCCCATAGGTGGGTCCTACGCCAGCACGCAGGTCTTTCCTGGCAAAAAGCGTTTCGTCATGGGTGCGTCTGGGCATATTGCGGGCGTGATCAATCCTCCTGCTGCTAAGAAACGCAGTTACTGGACAGGTCCTGCTGGTAAATTTCCTAAGACCGCACAAGCTTGGATAGACAGTGCAACCGAGCATGCTGGTAGTTGGTGGCCCGATTGGTCTGCATGGCTAAAGACACATGCAGGCAAACAAATTGCCGCGCCCAAGACTTATGGCAATACCAAATACAAAGGTATCGAAAATGCACCTGGTCGCTACGTCAAAGCTAAAGCCAGTCACTAATTTTTAAAATCACATTTTTTTCACGAGGAATCCATGGAAGATATCGTTATCGTTTCTGCTGCGCGAACTGCAGTAGGTAAGTTTGGTGGTTCGCTGGCTAAGGTGTCAGCGACAGAGTTAGGGTCTGTGGTCATTCGCGAAGCATTGGCGCGTGCCAAAGTCGATCCTGCCACGGTGGGCGAGGTCATCATGGGCCAAGTTCTATCCGCTGGTGCTGGTCAAAACCCAGCTCGCCAAGCATTGATGCATTCTGGTGTTCCCAAAGAAGTTCCTGCGCTCACGATCAATGCCGTTTGCGGTTCAGGCCTCAAGGCTGTCATGCTTGCCGCGCAGGCAGTCGCTTGGGGCGACAGCGAAATCGTCGTGGCGGGTGGCCAAGAAAATATGAGTGCATCACCCCACGTTTTGATGGGATCGCGTGATGGCCAGCGCATGGGAAATTGGAATATGGTGGATTCCATGATCGTGGACGGTCTATGGGATGTTTACAACCAATACCACATGGGCATTACCGCTGAAAACGTTGCCAAAGCGCATGCCATCAGCCGAGATATGCAAGATGCTTTGGCTTTGGGTAGCCAACAAAAAGCGTCTGCTGCGCAAGAGGCAGGTAAGTTCAAAGACGAAATCGTCTCCGTCTCCATTCCTCAGCGCAAAGGCGATCCGATTATTTTTAACACCGACGAATTCATCAACAAAAAAACCACCGCCGAAGCGCTTGCTGGCCTGCGTCCTGCATTTGATAAAGCAGGCTCAGTGACTGCAGGCAACGCCTCTGGCATCAATGACGGTGCCGCAGCTGTGGTGGTGATGACTGCTAAAAAAGCGGCTGCCCTTGGTTTGAAACCCTTGGCACGCATTGCCGCATTTGGCACCAGCGGTCTTGACCCTGCCACGATGGGTATGGGTCCTGTGCCTGCATCGCGCAAAGCATTGCAACGTGCTGGTTGGAATGCAGCAGATGTCGATTTGTTCGAACTCAACGAAGCCTTTGCAGCGCAAGCCTGTGCGGTGAACAAAGAGCTTGGCATTGATCCAGCCAAGGTCAATGTCAATGGTGGCGCGATTGCGATTGGTCACCCCATTGGTGCATCAGGTTGTCGCATTTTGGTGACCTTATTGCATGAGATGCAGCGCCGCAATGCCAAAAAAGGCTTGGCCGCACTGTGTATTGGTGGTGGCATGGGTGTCTCACTAGCCCTTGAGCGTTGATTCGCAAGCCTCCCTCTCACTTTTTCTTTTTTCAAATTCTTTCTTAGTAATCTAACCACCTTAACAGGAGACACATCATGAGTAAAAAAGTAGCGTACGTCACAGGCGGAATGGGTGGTATTGGTACCGCAATTTGCCAACGCTTGCACAGCGATGGATTCAACGTCATCGCAGGATGCGGCCCTACACGCGATTTCAAAAAATGGCTTGACGAACAAAAAGCATTGGGATTTACCTTTCATGCTTCAGTGGGCAATGTGGCCGATTGGGACTCTACTGTGGAGGCATTTACAAAAGCTAAAAGCGACCATGGCCCGATTGATGTGCTGGTGAATAACGCTGGTATTACCAAAGATCGTGTCTTCTTGAAAATGACCCGCGAAGACTGGGACGCTGTGATTGACACCAACTTGAACTCCATGTTCAACGTGACCAAGCAAGTGGTGCCCGACATGGTTGAAAAAGGCTGGGGCCGCATCATCCAAATCTCGTCGGTCAATGGCAACAAAGGGCAATCCGGTCAAACCAATTACTCTGCTGCCAAGGCAGGTATGCACGGCTTCACCATGGCTTTGGCACAAGAGTTGGCTAGCAAAGGTGTGACGGTGAATACGGTTTCGCCAGGCTATATCGGTACCGACATGGTGCGTGCGATTCGCCAAGACATTTTGGACAAAATCGTTGCCACCATTCCTGTCAAGCGCTTAGGTACACCTGACGAAATCGGCTCCATCGTCGGTTGGTTGGCTGGCGATCACTCGGGCTTTACGACAGGTGCAGACTTCTCATGTAATGGTGGATTGCACATGGGCTAATTGCTGAATTGCAAGGTAGATTTCTTGCAATCATCGCTCTTTATTGTTCTAGCAAACC
>CAYFLF010000078.1:2169-8060 GCA_964343725.1 uncultured Bordetella sp. | reverse complement strand
TCCTGAATTGGAAAGGCCACCCCCGTCAAAAAGAATGAGGCGGTGAAGTCTCACCCTTCTACTTAATGTGTTCCTGTGATGGTGTGCTGACTCATCGAGTCACCTATAAGACTAATTTGACATGGTGCGTGACTACTTTCAGAAGTAAGCGCGGGTTATTCCTATGGTTTGAAGCAGATGTGTATGGTTTTATGCACACATCCGTCTTCACTACTTCCAAGGACACGCAGTGTTGTTCTCCAAAAACTTGTGCTCTTTAGTGGCCGTGTTGCCCTTTCTTGCGACTGCAAAGGCCGGTTTGGCGGCTTTACCCAAACTATGAAGAGGCGACATCTGCTGGCTTCCACGGCAACTGCATCAGCCGTGGGGTGGATGACAGGTGCAGCCCAAGCCGCATTACCTTCTGCGAGCAAGATGCCCTCCGCCATCACTGGACAAGCGCATTGGACGAACAAACGCGTGAATGGGCAGGACATTCGTTTGTTCATGTGGCATAAAAAAGCGGTACTCCCTAAAGGGCGTACTTCTGCCCTTGGCACGATCGTCTTTGTCCATGGTTCGTCTGTGTCTTCGACCCCCGTATTTGATTTGCAAATCCCGGGACGGCCAGAATCTTCTGTTATGGACTGGTTTGCGCGTCTTGGCTATGACAACTGGTGCTTTGACTGCGAAGGCTATGGGCGCTCTGACAAGTCGCGTCCTGTGAATGCGGACATCGCATGCGGGGCAGATGATTTGGCGGTTGTTAGCGACTACATCATGAAGCTCAATGGTCAGCAACCCTTGTTGACGTATGGGTCGTCGTCAGGGGCCTTGCGTGCCGCCTTGTTTGCGCAGCGCCACCCTGAACGTGTGGCGCGGTTAGCCTTGGACGCCTTTGTGTGGACAGGCGAAGGCAGTCCCACTTTGGCTGAAAGAAAAAAGCGTTTGCCAGACTACTTGGCCAGCCATCGTCGCCCCATTGATCGAACCATGATTCGCAGCATTTTCACGCGGGACCATCCTGGAACCAGCGATTTGACCGTTGTCGAAGCATTTGCTGATGCGGTGTTGGCCCTGGATGATTCCGTGCCCACGGGCACGTACATCGACATGTCCGCCCACCTGCCGGTCTGCGACCCCGAAAAAATCAAAGTGCCTACCTTGATCATGCGGGGTCAATACGATGGCATCGCCAGTTTTCAGGATTTGGCATCGTTCTTTGAACGCTTGCCTAACCCAGACAAACAGTTTGTGGTGATGCCCGGAATTGCCCACACCAGCACCCGGTCAAAAAACTATGCGTTGGTTTACCACTTGCTAGCGGGTTATTTTTCACAACCTCAACCGGTGTACAAGGGCGTCTGAACTGTGCTTGCTCTGATGCGTGTGCGCAACTTGATGGGGTGCTTTGCCGCTTTGAACATGTTTGTGATCTCTCCGCAGGTGCTGGCGCAATTGGCGCAGGCAAATTACCAAGCCAAGTGCAGCATCTGCCACGATGGTGGTGCTGGGCAGGCGCCTCGTCTCCAAGATCGCGCGGCCTGGGCTGAGCGCGCGGCCAAGGGACGGCAAGCCCTGTATGCGACGGCGATTCAGGGAAAGCCTAACACTGCCATGGCTGCCAAAGGTGGCTTCACCGAGTTGTCGGATCAAGAGGTACGAGACATCGTGGACCACATGCTCAAAGTGTCTGGCAACTCTTCCACTCCGTTCAAGCAAGAATCGGTATCTACCCCTCAAAACGCCAAGGCAGATGGCGCCTCCCGCAAGCGCTCAGTGCCGATTTCTCCCCGCGTGGTCATGTCCGATCATGAGATCAGCCAAGCGGTTGCAGAGCGGTTGCTTAAAAGTTTAGGGACGCCGCAAACTACCCTCGACGAGTATGAAGGCGTGATCACTGTGCGTGGCGTTGGCATCAAGGTACAGACTCAGCAAGGGGTCACCACCTTGTTTGGTTCGGTCAAAGAGGGTGATCAAGTGGCCAAGGCCGAAAGCCTTGCCGCCGTGACCACCGGCGTCAAACGTGTCGTCAACAAACTCATTGCTGCCAGCGTCTTTGAATGGGACTGACGGAATGTGCATGAATTTCAAACAGCCGCATGTCGGCATTTTCAAAGGAGACTGATATGGGATACCTGAGCGATGAAGAACTTTCGAGACTCGAACCCGCCGAGTCGACGTTGTTTCCTTCCCCCATCCCCGTGCAATGTGTTTCTAGCGATGAGTTCATGCCATCGCCTCAAACGCCTAAGCAAAAAGAATATGAGTCTCGCGTGAAAGAAATTGGCAGTCGGCTCTCCAAGCACCTAGGGCAAAGCCGGCGCAATTTTTTCAAAAGCTCGTCTGGTATGGCTGCAGCTTTTCTTGCGATGAACCAAACATATGGACCTGTGTTTGGCGTTTCTGAGGCCGAAGCAGCCACGCCTGAGATGGCTAATGAGCGCTCCAAGAAATTGTCTGGTCAGTTCATTATGGACATGCACACGCACTTTCTGCGCGATGACACGCGCATCCAGTCCTTTTTGCTGCAACGTCAGGCCGTGGGCAAAGCCGGTTGGAACCCCGCCATCAAGGTTGAGGAGCAAACCATTGAAGACCTCAAGTTTGCCAATTACATCAAAGAAATTTATCTAGACAGCGACACCAAAGTTGCCTGCATCAGTGGCGCACCGTCTGAAATTCCTGGCGATTGGTTTTTGACCAACGACATGAAGGTCAAATACCGGGCTGCCATCAACGGCATCGCGGGTAGCAAGCGCGCCTTTGCCCACGCCATTTTCACTCCGGGTTACCCGGGATGGATGGAGGATATCGACCGGGCTATCGAAGTCCTCAAACCAGATTCCATGAAGGGCTACACCATCGGAGATAACACTAACAAGCATTTGTCCAAACATCCCTGGTTATTGGACGATGAAAAACTGGTGTATCCCGCTTACGAGAAGTTCCAAAAAGCGGGCCTGCGCAATGTCTGCATTCACAAAGGTTTGTTCCCACCGTCCGTCGAGAAGCAGTTCCCTCACTTGTTGAAACATTGCCGCGTTGACGATGTAGCCAAAGCCGCCAAGGATTGGCCACAGCTCAACTTTGTCATCTACCACGGTGGCTATCGCTATGCAGGCGGAGGCCGTGCCGAAGATGCATGGGATCAGTTTGAGCGCACCGGACGCATTGACTGGATCACGGATTTAGCCGAGATTCCTGCCAAGTATGGTGTGAAAAATGTCTACGCAGACTTGGGTCAGTTGTTTGCACAGACCACCGTGGTCGAGCCCCGTTTGGCGGCGGTGATGTTGGGCCAGTTGATCAAGGGCTTGGGTTTGTCCAACGTCGTTTGGGGCACTGATGCCATCTGGACAGGGGCGCCGCAATGGCAAATTGAAGCGTTACGTCGCATCGAGATCCCAGAAGCCATCCAGCGCAAATACGGCTATGCTCCGCTGGGTGCAGCAGATGGACCCGTCAAGAATGCGATTTTTGGAGAGAACAATGCCCGCATTTACAACTACAAGCCCGAGCAGCGTTCGGAGCTGGTGAACGATCAATTTGCTTACAACAAAGCCATCTATGAAAAGCACGGTGAAGGCAGAACAAACCTAGCCTATGGTTATGTGAACCGCAGCACATCATGACTGCAGTATCAACGTCCCGGCGCCGATTCTTCGCAGCTGGCGCCACCAGCGTGCTAGCCTTGGGGACTGCATCGCACGCCAATCCCACAGGTAAAGCGACTGTGGTTGAAGGCTCAGAGCACTGGGCGCATCGCCAAGCAGGGGGCGAAAACATTCGCCTCTTCATTTGGCGCAAGCGCTTGCCGAACCTGGCCAAGACGGCTCGCAAAGGCACGATCTTGTTTGTACATGGCTCCTCCATGGCAGGCACCCCTGTGTTTGATCTTCAGGTGCCAGGCAAGCCCCAATATTCCACCATGGACCATTTCGCCCGCTTGGGGTTTGACACCTGGTGTCTGGACAACGAGGGGTACGGGCGCTCAAGCAAGTCGCGACCCATCAACTTTGACATCAGCAATGGTGCGGATGATCTAGATGCGGTGAGCCAATACATCTTGAACAAAACGGGCGAGACGCAAATCATGCTTTATGGTTTGTCGTCCGGCGCCCTCAAGGCGGCCTTGTTTGCCGAGCGCTTTCCCGAACGCGTCAAACGCATCGCTTTGGATGCTTTTGTTTGGACGGGTGAGGGCAGTCCGACCTTGGCCAACCGACGCAAGCGCATAGCCGAGTGGTCTTCAGGCAACAAGCGCGCCATCGATCGCGCCATGATTGAAAGCATCTTCACTCGTGACCACCCTGGTACGGCGGATCCGGATGTTGTGAATGCCTTTGCCAGCGCCATACTGAAACTCGATTTCGAGGTTCCCACGGGATCTTATGTGGACATGTCGGTCAAGTTGCCGGTGTGTACGCCTGAAAAACTAAAGGTGCCGACCATGATCATGCGCGGTGAGTTTGATGGCATTGCCGGATTCCAAGATTTGGTCAACTACTTTGTCAAATTGCCGCACGCCGACAAACGTTTTGTGGTGATGCCAGGCATTGCACACTCCAGCTTGCATGAGAAAAACCTAGCCATCGTAATGCAAGTCCTAGAGGGATTTTTCATGCAACCCGCGCCAGTGTATGTGGGCTAATCTGAGCACAGACATACCAATTTATAGCAAGGGCTGTGTTTAGAAGTGCCAGACAAGAGCTGAACAAACCCCTTTGATTTGTCGTTGAGCGGCCCTCAATCGAGCTTGATGCGAGCTTCGTCGATGATACGACTGTAGCGTTCATATTCTTGTTGAATGTGAGCGCTCAGGGCTTTCGGCCCCAGATAGTTTGGGTACAAACCAGCCCCAGTGAGTTTTAGCTTGACCTCGGGGTCCATCAATGTGGCTTGCAGGTCATCGGCGATTTTTTGCACAACATCGGCTGGGGTTCCGGCGGGTGCTGCCAGCGCAAACCAAGCCACTGCCTCATAATCTTTGTACCCTAATTCGATTACCGTTGGGACTTGGGGAAGCACCTCTAGCCGATCGCGGGTGGTGACAGCCAAGGGGCGCAATTTGCCCGAGTCAATTAAGCCGGCGACCTCGTTGAGATTAGTCAGCACCATGGTGACATGGCCCCCCGATACCGCATTGGCTGCCAGCGCACCACCCGTGAAAGCGGCATAGGTGAAATCGGCTCCAGTAACGCGCTTGAAGGCCTCACCTGCAATGTGCTGGGTTGTGGCAGGCCCCACCGTCGAATACGAAAGAGCGCCTGGTTTGGCTTTGGCCTCGCGCAACAAATCGGCCAGGGTTTTATAAGGGCTGACGCTTTGCACGGCGATCACCTGTGGAGAGTGAACCAACTGGGCCACTGGTTCGAAAGCACGCATGCTGTCATAAGGCAAATTGGTGCGCAACTTAGCATTGATAGTCAAACTGTTGGCGATGACCAGCAAGGTGTAGCCATCGGCAGGGGACTTGGCCGCCAGTGCCCCTGCGATTACCGTTCCGCCACCAGGTTTGTTGTCGATGATCACCGATTGAGACCATCGCTTGCTCAGGTTTTGCCCCACGACTCGCACCAGCGTATCGGCTGACCCTCCGGCAGGAAAAGGCACGATGATGCGCACCGGTTTGTTCGGGTAAGCAGTTACCTGTGCAAGTGCGCTGAGTGGGTCAAAGCAGAGCGTCAAAACTAAACACAAAGCTCGTAGGGATTTCATATGAACAATTATGTTGCCATCATGAATTTTTGGCAATCGCCAGGGAGTCTGGTCAACTTCGATGCCTCAACACTTGTAGCCAAACCAGCTACGGCTCGATCGACGCCTTGCCCCAACAAACGGGTAATTACTCATATCAGGTCCTTTTTTTAAGTCATTACCTTGGCATTTCCCTGTTAGAGTGAAACTCA
>CAYFLF010000078.1:0-2069 GCA_964343725.1 uncultured Bordetella sp. | reverse complement strand
GTAAAGTCGATATGGCTTGAAAAAAATCTTGTCACGCGAGTAATTTTTCTTAAACTAAGCGTGGTTATTTGATTAAACGAGGAGTAAACATGAAGAATAGTAATTTCATTACGGTAGCGCTTTTCAGCATCGTTTCAACTGCCCTACTTGCTCAACAAGCTGGATTCACTAGGGTTCCACTTCAGACACAAGACCTTGGTACTCCTGGAAAAGTTGCAGTGCAAGCGCGTGCAGAGTTTGATCCTGGAGTTTCTGCAGGTAGACATACCCATCCAGGAGAGGAGCTAGGTTATGTTTTAGAAGGGCAACTTGAATTGAAAATCGATGGCCAACCTTCTAGGATCATTAAAGCTGGTGAGACATTTTTTGTTCCTGAGGGGCTTGTACACGACGGCGTAAACAATGGACCAGGAAAAGCAAAGGTGTTAGCGACTTACTTTGTGGACAAGGGAAAACCTGTTGCTTCGCCCGCAAAGTAATTCAAGCAGAGTTCCCTCAATTCACATCACGTATCCTTCGTCATTTCGCTGTAAGGCAAATCAAGCGTGGACGTATTCGGGTTCTGGCTATCACTACACAAGAGCGATCGGTAGCGATTCCAAACATCCTGAGGATGAAAGAAGCGGGATTGCGCATTTCTTGATTCAATATTTTCAAATGCTTGATTCGCTAGTTCTCCAAATCCTTAGTTAATCAAAGTTTCACTTCATACTTGAATCAGCAAAATTTATCTACAAGCTAAATAAGTCATTATTTCCTTATTTAGAAGGCGAACCTGGTTGATTTGATTCAGCTATCAGTCTGAGTTCCCATGGGATGATCACTTTAGAAAATATCACTGGATCAGTCCAACCTTTAGGTTCTCTACCTAGATGGCCACCCTTAGGATTGATCCAAGCCTCTTTGGGGACATCACCAGAACGCAAGAGTAATTCAATATCAGAAATTGGAACTTGACTATCCTTAGCACCTGTTACCAACAACATAGGGGTCGTTGGCTTACTTAATAAATTTTGAGCCTTTAGCGACATGGCAGGCATGATCCTAGCGAGGTCGTCTACTGAGTTTGCACCCTCAAAAACATTTACAAAAGCTGGTGCTAAATCGAATAAGTATTCCCGATTACCCATTGTGCCTTCACGTAAAAATTTTTCTGTGAAAAATTCATCTACTGGAGGCGACTGAGCGACTGAGCCTAATAATCGTGCACGCTCTGTAATTGCTAACTTGCTTGCCCAATATCCCCCAAAGCTAACACCTGAGACAATGACACGTTTGTTATCTACTCTTGGATGAGCGCCCAAATAATCCAGCACGGCTGAGAACATTTTCTCAGCAGTTGGACTAACCTTTAAAGGAGCTTGTCCAGTACCTGGGCCATCCACAGCTATAAAACCAACTCCATACTGCAATATTTGCTCATAGCTATCAGCCACCGTTTCTTTGCGACTGTCTAAGCCACTAATAGCTAGAACCATGGGTACCTTGCCAGTTGCTTGTTTGGGAAAGCGTAAATATCCAGTGATAGTCTTGCCTTCAAAAGGAATTTTGACTACTTCCATAGGTGGATCCATGGATTGGGCGTACTTTAGATAAGCATCAATTGCTTTGTCATAAGCGGCTATTTTCCCTGCACTATTTGGAACTGGCCATTGCGCAAAATAATATAAACGCCAAGCCTTCTTGTAAGCGGCAGCAGCGTCCTTGGTAGAGCGGGCTTGACTAGCTTGATCCATATATGACTGGGCAACTTTTCCCCATCCTTTAGCCCATTCATCACGATCTCTACTTTGAATGAAACTTAGTGCTTGTTCTACATCTTTGACATCAAGCCCGCCAAGTGGATATGCGCCACGCTTAGCACGTTCTATAGACTCTATTTTGATTTCATCAATTGTTCTCTCTTGGAGTTGTGCATTTGCAGTTGAAACCAAAAAAGTAGTTAACAGTAAGGTGTAAAAAATATGATGTTTCATTTAATGCCTTTTTATATTTGGATCGTCCTTCAATAGTTTAAAACTTATTTCAGAGTCGCTTATTTGGTATACCAATAGGTAATAGATTTAAGA
>CAYFLF010000077.1:2765-8112 GCA_964343725.1 uncultured Bordetella sp. | reverse complement strand
CAGTCCACGCCCTCTGCCACATGTCCCAGCGCCTCTACCGCCTGCGTCACCGTCAAACCTTGCGCCAGCGCAAGACCTACTTTTCGGTTGCGACTCAAATCGCCTGTAGCTGTCAGTACCAAATCGCCCAAGCCTGATAAACCCATGAAAGTTTCGGCTTGCGCACCCAAAGCAACGCCAAGGCGCGTGATTTCGGCAAGACCACGGGTAATCAATGCAGCTCGTGCATTCAATCCTAATTTCAAGCCATCGCACAAACCCGTGGCAATCGCCAAAACGTTTTTAACTGCACCACCCACTTCCACACCGACAACATCTGCATTGGCATAGACCCGCAAATTGCCACGATGGAATGCCTGCACCAAAATCTCGCGGACAGACGCATGCGCACTTGCCGCGACTAATGCAGCGGGTTGTTCTACAGCCACTTCTTGTGCAAAGCTAGGCCCACTCAAAACACCACCTAGTATTTGGGGAGTAACTTGTGCGCAGACCTCGTGTCCCATGCGGGCCAACCCATCAGCGCCTGCTTCAAATCCTTTACACAGCCACACCACAGGCACGCGGGCTTGTACCCAAGGATTGACGTCCAAGAGCATTTGTCGCAGTGCGCGCATCGGAGTGGCAATGACCACCAAGTCCATCTCTTGCAACCAAGTGCCAAGTGGTGAGGCAGTGACTGTGAGACCCGCACTAAAAGGGCAATTGGGCAAATAACGTGTGTTCACCCGATCCGATTGCATGGCCTGCGCTTGCACCACATCACGCGACCACAAACTGACCGTGTGCTCACGCCCTGCATGGATGGCGAGCGCAGTGCCCCAAGCGCCCGAGCCCAGTACAGCAATCTTCACCGGCGAGATGCCTTATTGGTTAGCCGCTTGCTGCTGCTCGTACATCGCTTGGAAATTGATTTCCGACAAATGCACGGGCGGGAAACCAGCGCGTTGAATCACATCTGCCACGTTGCTGCGCAAGTAGGGATAGATGATTTGCGGGCATGCAATGCCCACCACAGGACCCATTTGGTCCTCAGGCAAATGGCGAATCTCAAAAATACCTGCTTGCTTGACTTCAACCAAGAACATGGTTTTGTTGTCAATTTCGGTTTTGACCGTGGCAGTCACAGTCACCTCGACGATGCCATCGGTCACTTGCTCCATTCCCATGGCGAGTTGGATATCGACCTCAGGCTGTTGCTCGCTTGCCAAGATGGCGGGGGAATTGGGTTGCTCCAGCGACATATCCTTGAGATAGACGCGTTGAATTTGAAACACAGGAGCTTGTTGTTCGTCTGACATGGCAGTTTTTCCTAAGGTCATAAAAAAGCCCGCTTCGGTAAATACCGAATCGGGCGGCAAATCGGGATGGGCTAGATTATCTCAGTTCAAGCCTGCAACAAAGGCATCAGACCACCTTCACTGTCAAGCGCCATTAAATCGTCGCAACCGCCTACGTGTGTGTCACCGATAAAGATTTGGGGCACCGAGCGACGGCCCGTGATCTCCATCATCTTGACGCGCTCTTCTGGGTTGAGGTCGACGCGAACCTCTTCAATGTGTGCCACGCCTTTGGCCTGTAAAAGTTGCTTGGCTCGAACGCAGTAGGGGCAAACGGCGGTGGTGTACATCTTGACAGCGGGCATGGCGATCTTTCTGCAGTAATAGAACGAAATGGAGTCTTCGCGAAGGGTTTAGCTTGAAATCAAGCTTTCGAAACCGGTAGGTTAGCTTCTTTCCACGCTTGGAGTCCGCCTTGCAGTGAATGAACCTTCTCGTAACCAAGTTTTTGTGCAAGCGCTTGTGCGCGCTTGGCGCGAATGCCGCTTTCACACACCATGATGAGCGGCACGCTTTTGTTTTTAGCGACGGCTTGCAAACGGGCCTCTATTTCCTCCAAAGGCACGCTCAAGGAAGTTTTAATGTGCGATGCAGCAAACTCTTCCTTGGTGCTGACATCAATGACCACTCCCTTTTCACGGTTCATGCACTGCACCGCCTCGGTGGGGGAAATACCGCTGGCTGAGGCGTTTTGCACAACAGGTAGCAACAAAAAGAAGCCGCTACTCAGGGCAATGACGATCAACATCCAGTTATCGAGAATAAATTTCACAGAATTGTCCAGTTCACAAGGGTTTGAGAGATCAACGCGAAGCTAGCATTCTAAAATCAAGCCTTGCCTTTTTCTGCCATCTGTCAATTAAGCCCGTATGCACAAGCTTGTTTTAATTCGCCACGGCGAATCCACTTGGAATCTAGAAAACCGTTTCACAGGCTGGACCGATGTCGACCTCACCCCTACGGGCGTCGCCCAAGCACAACGTGCTGGTCGCCTGATCCAAGAAGAAGGCCTCGATTTCGATGTGGCCTACACCAGCGTACTCAAGCGCGCAATTCGAACGCTCTATTTGTCTCTGGATGAAATGGACCGCATGTGGTTGCCCGTCATGAAACATTGGCGGCTCAATGAGCGGCACTACGGTGCCTTGCAAGGCTTGAACAAGGCAGAGATGGCCAAAAAGTACGGCGACGAACAAGTTCACCTATGGCGCAGAAGTTATGACACACCGCCACCAGCCCTTGACCCCAGCGATGATCGTTGCGAGCGCGGTGATCTGCGCTACGCCAAACTCAACCCTTCAGATGTGCCTTTGACCGAGTGCCTCAAAGACACCGTTGCCCGCGTCATGCCCTTGTGGCAAGACTCGCTTGCACCTGCCATCAAAGCCGGCAAGCGGGTGGTCATTGCAGCCCACGGCAACTCCATCCGAGCGCTGGTCAAGTACCTCGACAATATTTCTGATGACGCCATCGTGGGGGTCAACATCCCCAACGGTTTGCCCTTGGTCTACGAGCTAGACGCCCAACTGCACCCCATTCGCCACTACTATTTGGGCGATGACGCGTGAGACCCTTTCCACACATTGATTTGCCCAAAGCTGTATATTGAGGATTTGCTGATGTTCAACTACAAAGAATTCATGGGCCATAAACTCAAAATCGCAGGATGGATCGCGCTTGGCGGCCTCGCTGGTGCGCTGACCACCGTGTCCGTGCAAACGGTTGCGCGCTCCAACATGGCGCCCTTGCCTCTTGAGGAACTGCAACAACTCGCTGCCGTCTTTAGCATGGTCAAGACTGACTATGTTGAACCAGTCGACGAAAAAAAGTTGATCAGCGATGCGATCACTGGCATGGTCGCCAGCCTAGACCCGCACTCGCAGTACTACGACAAGAAAACCTTCAAAGAATTCCGTGAAGGCACAACAGGCCGCTTTGTTGGGGTTGGTATTGAAATCACCCAAGAAGAAGGCCTCGTCAAAATCGTCTCGCCCATCGAAGGTTCGCCCGCATTTCGTGCTGGCATGAAGTCTGGCGACCTGATCACCAAGATTGACGACACAGCAGTCAAAGGCCTCTCGCTCAACGAAGCTGTTAAACGCATGCGCGGCGAGCCGGGTACCAAGGTCATGCTCACGATCTACCGCAAAGATGAAAACCGCACTTTCCCCGTCAGCATCATTCGCGAAGAAATCAAAACGCAAAGCGTCAAGGGCAAACTCATGGAGCCTGGCTTTGCTTGGATCCGCCTGAGTCAGTTCCAAGAACGCTCGGTCGATGACTTCACCAAAAAACTCGAAGAACTCTACAAGCAAGAGCCCAAGATGCGCGGCTTGGTGCTTGACTTGCGCAATGACCCAGGTGGTCTTCTCGATGCGGCAGTAGCCGTCTCCACCATATTTTTGCCAGACAACGTGGTGGTGGTCTCCACCAACGGGCAGTTGGCAGAGAGCAAATTTGCCTACAAAGCTTCACCAGAGTACTACCGTCGCTCTGGTGGAAACGACCCAGTCGCCAGACTGCACCAAGTCACCAAGGGCGTTTACAAAACCGTACCGCTGGTTGTTTTGGTCAACGAAGGCTCTGCATCGGCCAGCGAAATTGTGGCCGGCGCCTTGCAAGACCACAAACGCGCAACCATCATGGGCAGCCAAACTTTCGGCAAAGGTTCCGTCCAAACCGTGCGCCAGTTGGGTGTGGACACCGCCCTCAAAATCACCACCGCGCGTTACTACACACCAACGGGTCGCTCTATCCAAGCCAAAGGCATCGTGCCAGATGTGTTGTTAGACGACACCGCAGAAGGCAGCCCTTACGCCATTTTGCGTATGCGTGAGGCCGACTTAGACAAACACCTCGAAAGCGGCCAAGGCAACGCTAACAAAGACAAGGCGCTAGAAAAAGAGCGTGAAAAAGCGCGTGAAGAAGCCATGAAGCGTCTAGAAGAAGAATCCAAAAAGCCCAACAGCGAACGCCGTCCGCCTGAGTTTGGCAGCGAAAAAGACTTCCAACTCGAGCAAGCGATCAAGCGTCTCAAAGGCCAACCCGTCTTGGCCAGCAAAACACAAACTGAGCGCGTGACTGAAAAGAAGGACCAGTGATTCGTCTGTGATCGCGCTGTGAACGACGACCAACTGCTGCGCTATTCGCGTCATATCCTGCTAGACGATATCGGCATTGAAGGCCAGCAACGGTTACTCAACAGCCGTGTCTTGGTTGTCGGTGCAGGTGGTTTAGGGTCTCCTGTCGCCATGTATCTAGCGGCTAGCGGTGTTGGCCACATCACCTTGGCCGACCCAGACCAAGTCGATCTCACCAACTTGCAACGCCAAATCGCCCACACCACGGACCGTGTGGGGCAAACCAAAGTAGCGTCTGCTGCAACAGCCTTGCATGCCATCAACCCCGAAGTGCGTCTCACTTTGTTAGAAAAACAATTAAACGCAGACGACCTAGACGAATTACTGCCCAACATCGATGTGGTGGTTGACTGCTGCGACAACTTCGCCACCCGACAAGCTGTTAACCGTGCAAGTGTTCAGCATCACGTGCCACTCGTCTCGGGTGCTGCTTTGCGTATGGACGGACAAATTTCCGTATTCGACCCGCGCAACAAGGTGTCGCCCTGCTACGCCTGCGTTTTTCCGCCAACGCCTGCACCGCCAGAAACCTTGTGTTCCACCATGGGTGTGCTTGCCCCTCTAGTCGGCGTGATTGGCACCATGCAAGCGATGGAAACCGTGAAAATTTTGTCGGGCATGGGCTCGCAATTGGTGGGCAAACTCCTCATGCTCGATGGTCGCGATATGGCTTGGCGCGAGATGCATTTATCAAAAAACCCCAATTGCCCTGTTTGCTCGTCTGGAAGCAATTCTTAGTTTTTTAAACCTATGTTTTTTGTAACTATGGTTTTGTGATGAGCCTAGTTCTCAGCATCTGCGTTTAGTCTTCCAAATACATCACGGGCAATTACCAAAACGCCTCCTAAAAAACCTCGGCTCCATAGC
>CAYFLF010000077.1:0-2665 GCA_964343725.1 uncultured Bordetella sp. | reverse complement strand
AAATACATCACGGGCAATTACCAAAACGCCTCCTAAAAAACCTCGGCTCCATAGCGCTTGAATTGCCAAAGAGTCCCGCTTGCAAACTTTGTGCAGCCATTTGTTCACCCTCATAGAGACCTCGATGCGACTTAAAAGCGTAAGACCACGCATACCCATGCAACACCATCCACGCGCCAACATCATGGCCTTGCAAAAAGATATGGGCTAACAAACGCCCGTACGCATCAGTGTGCGAACCGAGCACCTGCACATCGCGTCCGAGAGTGACAGACTGCAACATGCTTTGCGATTGCGCACCCCATGCTTGGCAAATTTCAGGGGCATCGATCCCCAAAATGCGCACCTTGACAGCCTTGTGGCGCGTCAAAGGTTGCACCCAAAGCGTATCGCCGTCGCTGACATGGGTCACTACCCCCTGCCAGGCAAAGCAAGTCGTGGCATACAAGCTCCACACAGCAAAAAAGAAACTTGTTAAAACCGCAGAACACTTGCTTGGCATGCAAGAACTTAGCACGCCTGTTCAATTGCAATTTTGAGTTCTACTTAAAAAAATAGTTGCCATTACGCAAGAACCAGTTTGACTTTCACTTACAAACTGATCGATACAAAATAAAAATCGACGCTAATCAAAAGTCTCACCCAGAAACTCAAGCAGAAACAATCCATCCCTCTAATGGATCAAACGCTGGCAAGCCATAACATTCATGCCCGTTTAAATGTTGCGCATGGGCCCAAGCCGCCTGCACCATACACAACACCGCGTCTAGGCTATCTCCAGATGCGTCTTCCACCAAATGGTCGTGTTGCGCGTGGGTGAGTTTCAATTGCAAGCCCAAGCGTGTTTGCCCCATCTCTAGGGCTTGCAGCAATTGCTTGCGCGCAATCAAGCGCTCTGGCGTTTGCTTCAACCTATCGTCACTTTTGTAGCTCTGGTTACCAATCAATTCGCGCGCCAGCAAGCCTGGGTAAGCCTCCAGCGCAATTCGTTGGCATTGCACTTTGGCTGGAGTGTGTATTCCTGGCAGTGTGATTCCAGCCGCAATGAGTCGAGGCACGCCCGCATGCATCATGAAAGCTACGGGCGGATTCACCCATTTCATGGAAGGGCTTGATCCTGCAGGCCCATCGGTTTGACGGTGGGCAAATTTTTGACCGACTGGCCGTGCATCACAAAACGCTTTGAATTGCGCGCGAATCTCCTCGCGCGACAAAGCCGCAAAGTGCTGCATACAAGCCAACCAATCGGTGGGCCACTTCAGCTTTTGCACCAACTCGCGCGGCAGACCAAAAGGCAAATCGAAACCACCCACCCAATCCACGGGTTGCGAAAGCCACTCGCTCCAAGCATCTAGGGTTTCAAAGCGTAAGAGTTCTTCTAAACGCACTCGGCCTTGCTTGGCAGAGCCAATGGCAACAACAATGGGTTTGCGTTTGGAAGGGCTGCTGCTGAAATCGCAACCTACCAACATGGCAGTCTTGACCGCCTAACCAACCAACACGGCCAATCAAGCACGGCCAATGATCGATGCAGTCGCCATCAACTCTTCGAGAAGTGCAAACGAAACAGCACCAGAAACCGAATAAGGGTCCAGCTCTGCTGTCTCCGAATATTTCAACACGATGGAAGGATTGAGTTTGTCTAAACGCACTTGGCCCATAGTCCAGCCACCAAAACGGCGCTCGGTGATCTCTTCGTAATCCAACAACACCACATCTTTGTGGCGAGGGTCTTTCACAATGACGCTGTAGAGCGCATTGACTTGATTACGTCCGCCCTCTATTGCTTGCAGATAGATGCCTCCACCGTAGCAAAGCACGCCCGTGATGCCGTTTTGGTGGTTATGCTCGCGCGCGCTACTGAGAATCGATTCGGTTGCATCGTTGGTCTCTGGGTTGACTGAACGGCTGACATATAACAAACGTACCAGCATGGCATTAGTCCTTTTGCGGAATGAGAGACAAAAACTCGCGGCGCAAGTTGGGATCTTTTAAGAATGAGCCACGCATCACCGAATTGATCATCTTGCTGTCCATGTCTTTGACGCCACGCCAAGACATACAAAAGTGACTGGCTTCCATCACGATGGCCAATCCATCTGGCTGGGTCTTTTGCTGGATCAAATCAGCCAGTTGCACCACCGCTTCTTCCTGAATCTGGGGCCGTCCCATCACCCATTCCGCCAAACGCGCATATTTGGAAAGACCAATGACGTTGGTGCGCTCGTTGGGCAAAACGCCAATCCAGATCTTGCCTATCACGGGGCAGAAGTGGTGACTACAAGCACTGCGTACCGTAATCGGGCCGACGATCATCAATTCGTTGAGATGTTCAGCATTGGGAAATTCAGTGATGGCAGGGGCTTTGACATAACGGCCCTTGAAAACCTCGTTGAGGTACATCTTGGCAACTCTGCGGGCTGTGTCCCCTGTGTTGTGGTCATTTTGCGTGTCGATTACCAAACTCTCTAGCACCCCCTTCATCTTGGCTTCTACTTCGTCAAGCAAAGCCTCTAATTCGCCTGGCTGAATGAAGTCAGCGATGTTGTCGTTGGAGTGAAAGCGCTTGCGCGCAGCATTTATACGCTCGCGAATCTTGACCGAAACCGGCACGCCTTGAAAGTTGTCTTTTGCATTCATGGCTGACATCCTAGCAGTGAAGCGA
>CAYFLF010000076.1:0-8151 GCA_964343725.1 uncultured Bordetella sp. | reverse complement strand
AAGCGCCAAGTCAATACACCTACGATAGCGCTCGTGATGGGAAAACTTATTAAAGCAACACTTCGCACACAAGCTGTTGATTCGCCGCAGACCCAACGCGCTGCGCCAATTGCCCAGGCGATCAAAGGGGGTTTGGTCCAGTAGCCCCAGTCTGGTGTTTTCGACCAAGCAACGTAATACGCTTCGTCGATAGAAAAAGGCAGCGCGCTAGCAACAAAGAAGCGCCAAATGGCTAAGGCAAGAAGGCAGCAAAAAGTCAGTGCAAAGACTGGGCGCGTGCTTTGCATCGCATTAGCGTGGCAAATGCCAACCTTCATTAGCGGCAGGCATGAGAGTCTCACGCGCTAAATAGGACTTGCTGTTACCTGATTCAAATAAGACACGCACCAATACTTCGGCCAAGATGCCAGTAGTCAACATTTGCACGCCAGCAATTACTAAAAAGAAGCCCCCAAACAACAAGGGTCGCGTGCCAATGTCTTCGCCTAGATAAAACTTAACGAACGAGAGATAGGTCAAGATCAAAGAGCCTACGCCTAATAGTCCCAAACCGATTCCACCAAAAAAGTGCCCAGGCCGTGCCCGAAAGCGCATAAAGAAATACACAAAAAACAAATCTAGCAAAACACGAAAGGTGCGCGAGATACCGTATTTAGATTCGCCATGGATACGCGGGTGGTGTGTCACGACTTCTTGTGCAATGCGCTTGCTCGATGTCACCGTAGACAACCAAGCTGGTATGAAGCGGTGCATCTCGCCATACAAACGCACGCGTTTTAAGGTGCTGGCGCGAAACACTTTGAGGCTACAACCATTGTCTTTGAGTGCAATGCCTGTCATGCGTGCGATCAATGCATTGGCGATCTGCGATGGGATTTTGCGCATCACCATGTTGTCTTTGCGATCTTTGCGCCAACCCGCAACTAAATCGAGTTCTTCGTTTAAGAGTCTCGCCACCATGCGTGGAATGTCCACCGGGTCGTTTTGTAAGTCGCCATCCATCGTCACAATAACATCGGCTCTTGCGGCGTCTATGCCTGCTTGCATGGCTGCTGTTTGTTTGAAGTTACGCGCCAGTTCGACCAAACGCACAAAACCTTGACTTTGCTTGGCGGCTTCTTCAATTGCTTCGCGCGTTCCGTCGGTACTTCCATCATCTACCAGTATCAATTCCCAGGGCCATGGGTAGTGGTCCAGACACTCTAGGACGCGTGTGACCAAAGGAGCGACGTTCTCCATCTCATTGTGCATAGGCACAACGATGGAGATCGAATGGTCTGGCAATGTAGAAGTGGTAGACATTGATTCAGATACAGAGATGTTCATGGATTCTGGCAATTCATCAAGCTTTTTAGGTCGCTATATCGGGAGGCAAAGTAGGTCTGAATGTAGCAATCAACCCAGCGACCGCTGCGCAACTCAAAGCACAAGTGAGCACCACTAGGTGCACCACAAGTGCAGTGCGTAATCCTACCGACCATTCCACACCCCAGGGCAACATGGCTGCGGCACTGGCTGCTTCGTAGCTTCCAATTCCCGCTACGCCCTGTAAAGGGGTCACTGCGGCCAATTCAGCGCCGAACGTTCCCGCCAAACCAGTTTGAAAACTTGACTGCAATAAGGCGGCAAACAACATGGCTTGCACGCTGAGTTTGATCAACCAATTAGCCAGCGTCACCCACCATCCTTCAGGCGAATGCGCATGCGACTCTGACAATGCTTGCCTAAAAGCATTCAAGTATTTCCATGGCCATTGGGTAATAGGCGTTGGTGGCGAAATGCGGCTCCATTTAGCAAATATCAGAGCAGCTACAACAAGGCCGCAACTTAGCAACACACGATTGATTAGATCTATATCAGCAAGCACCCAAATTCCTAACATCAGCACCACGCAGGCGTCTTGTATGCGTAACCAAAGCAGTGAAGCAGTTGCTCGTGTGATGGAGATATCAAACCGACGGTTGAGTAACCAAGGAAAGGCCGCTTCACCAGAGCGAAATGGCATCACATTGACCGAAGCGTTATGCCAGAGCACCACTTCTAAAGCGGCGCCAAAGCGCATTTTGGGGTACTCCTTGAATTCACGACAAACTCGCCATCCTCGAAGCGCATAGCTTAGAAACAAGCCCAAGACGGCAGTGACGACTACGGTCAAAGGCAGGGCTAAAAAATCTTGTGCAAGGCTTGCTGGTAACTCATGCGTGAACCACCAGACCAAAAAGACACAGCTGGTAGTCAGAGCAAGTAAAATTTTGAAGAGCCGCACTGCAAGATTTTACGAAATTAGTGCGATAGCCCACAGTCACAGCCACTTTTTCATTGAAAGCGTGCATTGAAGCTTCGCGCCATTCCATTACCCACAATAGAACACCTCTTTAGGTTAGACCTCTTGTGCTTTGTGGCCTGCGTGGCTTTTTTTGTCGCGTTTCCCTATGTTGACGTGTGGGTGAGTCAACAATTCTTTTCACCAGATCTAGGCTTTGTTTTTAGCAAGCACCCTATTGTGGTGTTCTCATACCAGTTGTTTGCCCAAATGCATTTTGGTGTGATCGGTGTTTTACTGGCTTATTTAATATGGTCTTTTGCCACTGGGGCAGGACAAGACGTATTCGCCAAACACATGAATCGACGCTTGGCTATATTTTTATTGGTAGTCCTCTTTGTTGGCCCTGGCCTCATTGTTAATGGCATATGGAAAGAGCATTGGGGTCGTGCGAGACCCTTTGAAGTTCAAAACTTTGGCGGGGAGCATCAATACACGCCTCCTATGCAACCTGCCCAAGAGTGCGATACCAATTGCTCATTTGTGAGCGGCCATGCTGCGATGGGTTTTTATTGGCTTAGCTTGGTTTGGGTGTCTCAGCGCCGTTACTGGCTTTGGGTTGGATTGATACTGGGATCTTTTGTTGGCTTGGGACGTATATTGCAAGGCAACCATTTTTTGAGTGACATCGTGTTCTCATTTTGGACTGTTTATTTCTCAGCTTGCGTAATCGCTGCCTGTTTCGGCTTGCACTTGCAAAAGAGGGAAGCTACATGAAAGTCTTACTCACGGGAGCGGCTGGGTTTATTGGCATGCACACGACGCTAAAGCTGCTTGCACGCGGAGACGAGGTCCTCGGCGTGGATAGTTTGAATACCTATTACGATCCAGCGCTCAAGCAAGACCGATTGGCCCAACTCACTACTTCGGACAACTTTACATTTGCCCATTTGGATTTGTCCGATGCGCTACCAACCAATGCGTTGTTCGAGAAATTTAAACCCCAGCGCGTGATCCATCTGGCTGCTCAGCCTGGTGTGCGCTATTCCTTGAGCCACCCACAAACATGTTTGCAAAACAACATCATGGCTTTTGCGAATGTTTTGGAGGCATGTCGACAGCACGCCGTAGAGCATTTGGTATTTGCCAGTTCATCCAGCGTGTATGGCTCCAATACCAAGATGCCCTACGCGCCATCCGATCCGGTAGACCATCCCTTGAGTTTGTATGCGGCCAGTAAAAAGGCCAATGAGTTAATGGCGCACACCTATAGCCACGTCTACGGTTTGCCAGTGACAGGCTTGCGTTATTTCACGGTGTATGGTCCTTGGGGTCGTCCCGACATGGCCCCTTGGTTGTTTACACGCGCTATTTTGAAGGGTGAGCCCATCAAAGTTTTTAACCACGGGCACATGACGCGCGACTTCACCTTTGTAGACGATATTGCAGAAGGTTCCGTGCGTGCCCTAGATTGCGTAGCGACTGCTTCCGAAACATTCTCTAAAGAAAATCCCCTGCCAGATACCAGCCATGCACCTTACCGTATTCACAATATTGGCCATCAAACGCCCGTGCCATTGATGGACTTTATTCATGCCCTAGAGGCGGCGCTTGGCGTACAAGCCGTTTTAAATTATTTACCCATGCAAGCAGGCGATGTACCCAACACATCAGCCGATATGACCAGTTTGCAAGAACTGACAGGCTATGAAGCAACAACAGATATCGCAGAGGGTCTAGCCCAATGGGCGGATTGGTATCGTGCTATTGGACATCGGTACCAAGCTTTCTGAAAAAAGTAATTGGTGGGCTCTGCGCGACTCGAACACGCGACCAAAGGATTAAGAGTCCTCTGCTCTACCAACTGAGCTAAAAGCCCTTGTGCGCATTCTTACACAAATAGATTAACTCGCGAAACAATAGACTCGCGCAACGTATTAGAAAGTTTTTCAATCAACGCTGAAAATGCACTTTGGAAGAAGAGATATCTCTTTTCTTTCTCCAAAGTCCAGATGAAGAAAATTTACCGCGTGGCTTTTGAGTGGTGTGAAAACTCTGGTCTTGTTTAGGTATCTCGACATTGAATAAATGGTCCTGCTTGGTGCGCAGATCAATTCCATTCATATTTTTTTCGAAGATGTCTGACCCGGGGGCATTTGGTGGGTTTGGAGCATTCATAGCCGTCTTTCCTTAATTAGTTACCCCATGTTAGGGCAATTAGCCCGCGACATTTGACGGAAAACTCAAGCTTAGGGATATCCGTATACACAATGACAAAGCTGGCACTCCAGAAATGCGCTAAAAGGATTAATTTTCCGAGCTTAGTATCTCTTTGTATCTAATGGATGCGCATTAAATCGGAAAAATCCAAGTGAACATAAATTCCAATTAATTTAGTATTAAAGTGTTAAATTTAACTTATTGAGGCTCAAACTTATCGACTTGATCTGTGATGATGCCGTCTGTACCTAATGCGATTAAATGGTCCGCTATCGATTGGTCATTGACGGTGTAACTCAAGCACCGCATTTTTTGCGTATGCACTTCTCTCACTCGGTCTTGGGTCCATAGCTTGTAGTGACAAACAATTGCTACACATTCGAGTTCGAGCGCTGTTTCTAGCCACCCGTCCCAAAGTGAATCTAAAAGAAGTCCCCGAGGAAGAGCTGGGGCCGTCTGCTTTGCAGCATGTAGAGCTTGGGTTTTGAAGGATGTCAGTAGAGGCGGAATGGATTCGCCAAGCCACAGTTTGAGGGCCTCTTTGGCAACCTCAGCCCCTGTGATTGCTTCTGTGCCAGGCGTAGGTTTAATCTCAATGTTTAGAAAATAACCGTTTGCTAGACAGAATTTTGCGATGCTTTCAAGCGTAGGTAAGGGCGCACCCGCATAAATTTCTGAGTGCCAACTGCCCGCATCTAACTGAGCAAGTTGCGACCAATTATGCGAACCAGCAACACCCGTGCCGTTGGTGGTTCGTTGCAAATGCTCATCATGTAATAAGAAAACCACGCCATCCTGGCTTAATTTGGCATCGCATTCAAACATGCGGTATCCATGCTTCGCACCTAGCTCAAACGCAGCTAAGGTGTTTTCGGGTGCTAACTTGCCCGCACCGCGGTGGGCAATCCATTTGGGGTAAGGCCAAGCTTTCATCGTGCGTGATGGCGTCCGTATTTAGCTAGAAGAATTTTGATCAATAGCCGCTTGTTCCTCGGCTAATTGCCAATTAATTTTTGACAAGACCCAAAGACTTGCTAAAAAAAGTAAGGAGGTACTTCCAATAGCCAGCCTCTGTTGTCCATTGCTTAAATAGGTGATCAAGCCATAGAGAATGGGCCCCAAAATAGCAGCCACTCGTACAGCAAACGCCCATAACGAAAAGACTTGCGCTGTTTTGTCTGCAGGCGTTAGTCGTCCAACCATCGCGCGTCCCACCGATTGGCTCGCGCCCATGCACAAACCGGCAAATGATGCGGCAAACCAAAAATATGAAACGCTAGGACTGATGGCGGCAATCACACAAGCCAAAACCCAACCTGTCAAAGTCAAGCGTAATGTGGGGATATGACCGAGATGATCCTGCACCCAACCCAACCCCCATGCACCAATCAAGGCTGCAATATTGAGTAAGAAAATCAACACCATCGTGTCTTGCTTACTCATGCCCATCTCGCCTTCGGCATAAATAGCGGCGACGGTGATGGCGACTGAGACACCAGCCTGATAAAGCGCAATACAGTGGAGAAGTTGCTTAAATGAAGGCCTGTCTTTTGCCCATTGCAAGGCTGCCAATAAATCTTTCCATCCCTTAGCAAGCGTCTGGGTGGGGTCTATATGCGGATGCGGTTTGGCTCTCTCAGGTAATTGCCAAAAAGTGTAGCTACTCGCTAATAAAAATATCAAGGCTGTGATCCACATGGTCGGTGGAACGAGTTCTGTCGCAGCTAATCCGTCCTTTGAGCCATTGATGATCCAAAACAAACAAATAGCCAAGGCCAACATACCGCCAACATATCCCCATGCCCAACCCCAACTACTGACTTTTCCCATGGACTCAGGCTTTGCGAGTTCAGGTAAAAAAGCAGCGATCAATGACTCACCCAAGCTAAATGCCACGTTGGAAACGACGATCCAAAAAACAGACCAAGCCAAATCTCCTGGGCCAGACCAACCAAGCGCAGAGGTTCCAATCACACACAAGATGGTGCTCATCAAAAGTGCACGTTTCTTTTTGGCATGTCGATCGCACCATGCACCGATAGCAGGCATGAGCAGCATGCTGATGAGGTAAGACGTGCTGAGGCTACTCACCCATAACAAGGTAGCCCAAGCAGCATTTCCCGCAACGATGCCGACAAAGTAGGTAGAAAAAACAGCAGTGAGTACCACTGTTGTGTAGCCAGAGTTAGCGAAGTCAAACATGGCCCATGCAAATACCTCGCTTCGCTTAACACCAGGTAGAAGCGGTGAGTTGTTCATAGTGGGCATTGACTCGTCATATGGAGATCCGGTCATTATGAACGGACAATATCTCCCATCTAACTGACGGCATTCGCACATCCGCTCAATCTGCTTGACATTGATAAACTGAGTCTTATGACATCTCCATTAGCTCTCACCAACCTACGCGTCATCGAACTTGGGCAGTTGATTGCAGGTCCATTTGCGGCTAAAACTTTGGCCGACTTCGGTGCAGACGTGATCAAAATAGAGCCGCCTACAACTGGGGATCCTTTACGCAAATGGCGTTTGCTCAAAGATGGCACCTCGGTATGGTGGCAAATTCAATCGCGTAACAAACGCTCCGTCGCGCTCGATTTAAAACAAGCAGAGGCACAAGACATTGTTCGCCAATTAGTCAAAGATGCGGATGTGCTGATAGAGAACTTCCGTCCTGGCGCAATGGAGGCTTGGGGCTTGGGGCCCGATGCGTTGTTAGCGATTAACCCAAGGCTCATCCTGTTGCGCATCAGCGGATACGGACAAACAGGGCCCTACCGAGACAAGCCAGGTTTTGGCGTTGTTGCTGAGGCGATGAGCGGTTTGCGTCACCTCACAGCAGAACCAGGTCGTGTACCCGTGCGTGTCGGTGTGAGCATTGGAGATACCTTGGCCTCTCTGCATGGCGTGATTGGTATCTTGCTGGCTTTGCAAGAACGTCACACAAGCGGCAAAGGTCAGGTGATCGATGTCGCTTTGTATGAAGCCGTCTTTAATTGCATGGAGAGCTTACTCCCCGAGTTCAGCGCTTTTGGTGCAGTGCGTGAAGCGGCTGGGAGTGCATTGCCAGGCATTGCGCCTAGTAATGCCTACAAATGCCAAGACGGCGGCTATGTCCTGATTGCGGGTAACGGCGACAGTATTTTTAAACGCTTGATGCACACCATGGGGCGTGACGATTTAGGTCTTGACGCAGGCTTGGCTGACAATGCAGGCCGCGTCAAACGTGTTGACGAAATTGACGCAGCCATTGGGGCTTGGACCGCACAGAAAACGGTGACACAAGTGCTGGAGTTATTGGACGCCGCCAGCGTTCCTGCCGGGCGAATTTATACCGTGGCTGACATCGCTGCAGATCCACATTACCAAGCCAGAGACATGGTCATGCCAACCAAAATGGCAGATGGAAGTACGCTGTCTTTGCCAGGAATCGTTCCCAAGTTGTCACGAACACCGGGCTCTCACCGTCGCAATGCACCTGAAATTGGGCAAGATACGGATGCTGTGTTGCAAGATATTGGTTTAACGCCCGCACAAATCAAAGCCCTGAAAGACAAGGGCATCGTGCAATAGCAAGCGATCCAGCAACTCGAATTCGCGCGACTACTCGATCTTGATGCCCGCTGCTTTGACTAACTGAGCTCAGTTAGTCAAAGCAGCGGGCATCA
>CAYFLF010000075.1:0-8194 GCA_964343725.1 uncultured Bordetella sp. | reverse complement strand
CCTACGCGCACGCCTAGCAAGCGAAAACGCCTGTTTAAATCGACCCGCTTTAAACACAGACCGGCTGTATGGCGAATGGTGCTGGCTTGATCGGTGGCAATCTCGAGCGTGTGGTCGCGCGTCACGCTTTGAAAATTTTCATAACGTAGTTTGACGCCAATTGTTTTGCCTGCATAGCCTTTGCGTTGCAAGTCAGCGGCAAGTTGTTCACATAAGCGCGTGAAAATCAGGCTGAGTTCAGAGCGATCGTGCACCGCATGGAGGTCTCTTGCAAAAGTGGTTTCTCTGCTAATGCTCACAGGCTCGCTGTGGATGACTACCGGCCTATCGTCTTTGCCGTGTGCGGCGTCGTGTAGCCATGCGCCATAGGCTTTGCCAAATTTGTCGATCAACCAATCACGGTCTTTTTGTGCTAATTCACCAATCGTGTGAATCCCGTAAGACGTTAATTTGGCTTCGGCTTTAGGGCCTATGCCATTGACCTTGCGACATGGTAGTGGCCAAAACAGGCGCTCTAAATCGTCTTCATACACCACGCTAATGCCGTTGGGTTTTTTAAATTCACTGGCCATTTTGGCAAGAAGTTTGTTGGGCGCCACACCGATCGAACAGGTCAAACCCGTGTTTTCAAATATGGCTTTTTGAATCAAACGCGCTAAGACCCGACCACCTTCGCGTTGACCGCCTGGTACATCGGTGAAATCGATGAACACTTCATCAATGCCACGGTTTTCAATCACAGGCGCGATTTCTGCAATGGTGGATTTGAAACGCTGTGAATACTGACGGTACCGATCAAAGTCAACCGGTAACAAAATAGCCTGTGGGCAGAGTTTGGCGGCTTTCATCAAACCCATCGCTGAGCCCACGCCAAATTGACGCGCTGCATAGGTAGCGGTGGTGATCACGCCACGTCCAACATAACCCGTAAGGCGTGGGAAAAAACTCAGCGGAATTTCGCTCAAGCGATCTTGGAAAGTATCTACCGACCAAGCATCGTCAGGAAAAGCCGACTGCAATTGCTGCAATAGGTCATCCTCTTTGCGCCTTGAACCCCCAATGACAACGGGGAGTCCGGTTAATTGTGGGTAGCGTAACAACTCGACCGATGCAAAGAATGCATCCATGTCGAGGTGCGCAATACGCCGTAACAATGTTTAGGCAGTAGGAAAAGTTCCGGGCAACAAAATATTTGAATCGACTTGGCTGATTTGTGTGTGACCACAAAAGGCCATGCTCAAACTCAGCTCGTTATGGATGATTTCTAAAGCCTTGGTGACCCCCGCCTCCCCCATAGCGCCAAGGCCATACAACATGGAGCGACCGATGTAGGTGCCTTTGGCCCCTAGGGCAACAGCTTTGAGTACATCTTGCCCGCTGCGGATACCACCGTCCATGTGAACTTCGATTTGCGAACCCACTGCTTGCACGATAGTAGGAAGTGCCTCAATACTGCTTTGCGCGCCATCGAGTTGACGACCACCGTGATTCGACACAATCAAAGCGTCTGCACCAGATCGAACTGCTAGACGCGCGTCCTCTACATCTTGAATGCCTTTGAGAATGAGTTTGCCGCCCCAGCGTTGTTTGACCCATTCCACATCATCCCAATTGAGCGAGGGGTCAAACTGCTGCGCAGTCCAAGCGGACAGTGAACTCATATTTTCAACACCGCTCACATGCCCGACGATATTGCCGAATTGGCGGCGTGAAGTGGCCAGCATGCCAAAAGCCCAACGAGGCTTGGTTGCAATATTGATGATGTTGGGGATAGTGAGTTTGGGAGGCGCGGACAAACCATTTTTCAAATCTTTGTGGCGTTGTCCCAAAATTTGTAAATCCAGCGTCAAGACCAAAGCTTTGCAATTGGCGGCTTTGGCTCGGTCAATCAATCGTTCGATGAAACCGCGGTCTTTCATCATGTACAACTGAAACCAGAAACCTTCTCCAGCATGCTTAGCAACATCTTCAATCGAACAAATACTCATCGTGGAGAGCGTAAAAGGGATACCCATTTTTTTGGCAGCTTTGGCAGCCAAAATTTCACCATCAGGGTGCTGCATGCCGGTCATCCCCGTCGGTGCGATAGCAACTGGCATCGCAGTAGATTGGCCAATCATCTGGGTAGCTGTGCTTCGGCCTTCCATGTTGACAGCGACTCGTTGGCGTAATTTGATTTTTTGGAAATCGCTTTCGTTGGCTTTGTAGGTGCTCTCCGTCCAACTGCCCGAGTCGGCGTAGTCATAAAACATGCGGGGCACACGTTTTTGTGCGAGAACGCGCAAGTCTTCAATATTGGTAATAACGGGCATGAAAGAGTCTCCTCAAGATTTGGTTTTAATTATGGCAAAGCATGCACGACCACACGGGGTAGCAATCGGTGTACATCAGATGCTTGGCACAGGGGCGTGCCTTTTTCAAGCAAAGCAGCAGCGCTAGCGGCCATGCCATATTGAAATGCATGCAGCAGATCATGGTCTTTGTGCAGTGCCCACACCATGCCACCGACAAAACTATCGCCTGCACCGATGGTGGTTTGTACATCTACGTCTAGTGCTTCTGCTCGCCAGCCTTGGTCTTTGCTAATCACGATGGCGCCTTGTTCGCCAAGAGAGAGCGCGATGACTTGGGCTTTTTTTTGATCGATCAATGCGTGGCAAGCTGCAACCCAACTCGATGCATCTGGCAAATCGTGTCCCACAAGCTCGCCCAATTCACGCAAACTAGGCTTAAATAAAAACACGCCCTCTTGCAATGCAGCATGAAGTGCAGGGCCGTTCGCGTCGAGAATTACAGGCACGCCATGCTGATTAGCCAAACGCGTGAGACGAGCATAGAAATCAACAGGAACACCAGGTGCGATGCCGCCACTGATGACTAAAAACTTTTTAGGCAGATGGTTGGCTACAAATTCAAAGCAGGCTTGAACTTCGTTGTCAGAAATTGTCGGGCCAGGCAAAACAAACCGAAAGTCTTGGCCACTGCTGTTTTCATGTACAGAAAAACTCTCGCGTGTTTCATTAGCAATCGGCAAGAGATGGCAACGCACTTTTTCTTGGAGCATCAATTGGTGATGGCGCTCTCCAGTGACACCGCCTGCCGTGTAGGCAGCTACACAAGAAGCGCCTAAACGACGCAAGACGCGCGCAACATTGACGCCCCCACCCCCTGGGTGTTCGATGGCGTGGTCGCAACGCATTTTGTGCGTGCTCTCGACTTTGTCGATGGATGTGAGCACATCGAGCGCAGGGTTTAGGGTCAGCGTGAGGATGTCGCTTGGCACTTTGCGCTTACGCCAAACGAGCAAGGTGTCTGGCGATTTGGGCTTTCACTTGATCTGGCGCTGTCCCGCCTAAAGTATTGCGTGCCTGAAGTGAGCCACTTAAGCTCAAGCATGCAAATACATCTTGCGCAATGGCAGAGTGAAAGGTTTGCAAGGTATCCAAGGAAAGCTCAGACAAATCTTTGCCTTGGCTTTGTGCAGTTTTGACAGCATGTGCCACGACCTCGTGGGCATCGCGAAAAGGCAAGCCTTTTTTCACCAAGTAGTCTGCTAGGTCGGTGGCGGTTGCGTATCCTTTTTGGGCAGCCATTTGCATCGCCTCAGCATTGACGGTTAAGCCACCTTCTTTTTTGCCAGTTTGCTCATTGACTTGACCACCGATCATGTCGCTAAAAATACGCAAAGTGTCTTTGAGGGTATCGACAGTGTCGAACAAAGGCTCTTTGTCTTCTTGGTTGTCTTTGTTATAGGCCAAGGGTTGGCCTTTCATCAAAGTCAATAAACCCATCAAGTGACCAATCACACGACCTGTTTTGCCTCGTGCGAGTTCTGGCACATCTGGGTTTTTCTTTTGCGGCATGATGGAACTGCCAGTCGTGAACCGATCTGCCAATTGGATGAACTGGAAGTTTTGGCTCATCCACAAAATCAATTCTTCGCTCAAGCGGCTGATATGCACCATACAGATGCTCGCGGCAGCTGTGAATTCCATCGCGAAATCGCGGTCGCTCACACCATCCAAACTGTTTTGGCAGATTTGTGGCTCGCCATGCGCGTCCACCATTCCAATGGCTTTGGCAACGCGTGCTCGGTCAAGTGGATAGCTGGTGCCAGCCAAGGCAGCGGAACCCAATGGCAAACGATTGGTGCGGCGCCGCACATCTACCATGCGCTCAGCATCGCGGGCAAACATCTCTACATATGCCAGTAAGTGGTGGGCAAAACTCACGGGTTGCGCGACTTGTAGATGGGTAAAGCCTGGCATCACTGTCTGAGTGTGTTGCTCGGCAACAGACAACAAGGCGCGTTGCAATTGAACTAACAAACCGATGATCAAGTCGATTTCGCCCCGCAACCATAAACGCACATCCGTGGCGACTTGGTCATTGCGGCTACGACCCGTGTGCAAACGTTTGCCCGCATCCCCCACTAATTGGGTCAAGCGTGCTTCGATATTGAGGTGAACATCCTCTAGCGCCAACTTCCATTCAAAACTGCCACTCTCGATCTCTGTCCAAATTTGTGCCATCCCTTTGGCGATGGCGCTGTGGTCTTCTTTCGAAATAATGCCTTGGTGGCACAGCATCTCGGCATGCGCCAAGCTGGCGGTGATATCGGCTTGCCACAAACGTTTGTCGAAGAAAACGCTGGCTGTGTAGCGCTGAACCAGTTCGCTCATCGGTTCAGAAAACAGCGCCGACCAGGCTTGGGATTTTTTATCGAATTGGTTTTGTGACATTCCCTGATTTTATGGGGTGTGACTGCTACCATTTGGATCTTCTTTTTCTACCTAAGCCGCTTATTGACTATGCGCGTGATCGTGACCCGGCCCGAAACCGATGCGCAAGCATGGTTGGACGCTTTAGAAAGTGCGGGCCACGAGGCCTTGTATCTGCCATTGATCGAGATGGGCCCTGCGCCAGACACACAAGCGGTCGATCGCGCGTGGCTCCAATGGACGCGTTGGCAAGCGGTGATGTTTGTCAGTGCCCAAGCGGTACGGATGTTTTTTTCGCAACGGCCTGCACAAGTTTCTACTGACACCAAGCCCAATTCAAAAGTGGCAGTTAGCCTTGCCAAAGGCCCGAGGTATTGGGCAACTGGGCCGGGCACACGACAAGCGTTGCTAGAGGTTGGAGTCGCGTCAGAGGATATCGACGCGCCACCAACAGAGTCTGCCCAGTTTGACTCCGAAGCATTGTGGCAAGTTGTTTCATCCACGCTTTCAAAACAAGCTTCTGTTTTGATTGTTCGGGGTGATGATGAAGGTGCGCACTTCAAACCCCAAGGGGTGGGCCGCGATTGGTTGGCAAAACAAATCATCGACTCTGGCGCTAGCGTTGAATTTGTGGTGGCTTATTCGCGTCGCCCCCCGCGTTGGACAGAATCACAATTTCAAATTGCCAGACAAGCCGCCACCGATGGCAGTGTTTGGTGTTTCAGTAGCTCGCAAGCTATTTTGCATTTGCAAGCCTTATTGCCAGATGTTCGTTGGGACAAGTCATGTTGTGTGGCGACGCATGCACGCATAGCGCAAACAGCGCATGATGTGGGTTTTGTCAAAAGCATTCAGACGCGACCTGTTTTGTCAGATGTATTGGCCTCATTAAAATCTTTGGCATGACGCCAGAACCTTCCGACAACCCCAATACCAACACCAATACCGACACCAATGCCGATGCGTTAAAGGACAGCAAAGGGTCTGTTTGGCGAGGACATCTGGGTAGCTTGGCTTTTGCTGTCGTTGCTGCACTGGCCCTGGCAGGCGTTGTGGTTTCGGTCTGGACGGCGTTCAAACTCACGGACATCCAAGAAATACTGGCCAAGCAAAACTCGGATGTGTCGACCCAAGCGGTGGAAGCGCGTGTGAGTGCCAAGCAAGCAGAAGAATTGGCGCGCGAGACTGCAGCCCGATTGGCGGTGACGGACGCCAAACTGAGCGAAGTGTCTTTGCAACGCGCACAACTCGAGGACTTGATGCAAAGTTTGTCGCGTTCGCGCGACGAAAACTTAGTGGTGGACATTGAATCAGCGATTCGTCTTGGCCAGCAGCAATCCCAATTGACTGGGAGTGTGCAACCGCTGCTGGCGGCTTTGCAGTCATCCCAAATGCGTTTGACCAAAGTTGCGCAACCGCGGCTAGCACCTGTGTTGCGTGCCATCACGCGCGATATTGACCTGATCAAAGCAACCCCTGTAACCGACACGCCAACCTTGTTGATCAAATTAGACGAATTGGTGCGTGCTGTAGATAACTTGGCCCTACTCAATGCGGTTGGTGGATCTGTTGCCAACGTGGCTACCAAACCAGCGCCCGAAAACCTCAGTTGGGCAAGAGCGATCAGCATGAGTTGGTGGGAAAAGATGCTCAACGATCTGTGGCGCAATGCACAAGGGCTGGTGCGTATCAGCCGGATTGACCGTCCAGAGGCCAGTTTGTTAGCACCAGAGCAAAGCTACTTTGTGCGTGAAAACCTCAAGCTACGGCTACTCAATGTGCGCCTGGCCGTGTTGGCGCGGCATTTTGAATCGGCTCAAGCCGATATGAACCAAGTGACGCGTGATTTGAATAAATACTTTGACGTCGTTAGCGGTCAAGGCCCTATGACCCTGTCGTTAGCGCGAGAAGTCTTGGCGCAATCGAAGAACACTGAGATTCCACGCGTCGATGCCACCTTAGCAGCGTTGGCAACAGCGGCGGCAGGACGCTGATATGAAAGCTGCTTTGTGGTTAGTCGCATTGTTTGGCGTGGCCGTTGCTTCGGCCTTGCTTCTGGGCGGAAACCAAAGCACGGTCACTTTGTTTTGGCCTCCCCATCGCATCGATGTGTCGTTCAATTTGGTGTTGATCGTGTTGTTGGCGAGTTTTGTGGTGGTGCATTTGGCTTTGCGAACCTTGTCCGCTTTGTTTGCACTGCCTCACCAAGCGCGTCGCTGGCGGTTGCAACAAAAAGAGCGCGCGATGCATGGTGCGTTGACCGATGCTTTGTTCCATATGCTGACTGGTCGCTATGTACGTTCGGTCAAATCGGCGGAGCAGGTGTTACATATCAGCGAAGCTTTGCAATCTGTGAAGCAGTTGGGGGATACCTTGCCCAAGCACATGCAACCACTGCAAATATTGGCGCATTTGATTGCCGCTGAAAGCGCCCATGCATTGCGTGACAGAGATCTAAGAACCAGCCACTTTGATGCTGCACTGGCCTTGGGCCAAGGTGCTGGCTCTGGTGAATTGGAAGAAGCCATGGAAGCTGTCCATTTGGGCGCAGCCCGATGGACCTTGAATGACCGCGAACCTGAGCAAGCGCTGCAATGGCTCGATCGCATCAAGCAAAGTGCGGCCAGACGCACTTTGACCCTGCGTTTGCGCCTCAAGGCCACCCGATTAAATCGACAACATACGATTGCCTTGGATACAGCACGACTACTCAAGAAACATGGCGCGTTTTCAGAGACAGCGGCTAATAGTTTGATCCGTGAATTGGTGGTGGCACATTTGAACGATGCGCACGACAGTGCGCAATTGCAAACCGCTTGGGGCTATCTTGAAGCGAGTGAACGCGAATCACCTGAGGTGGTCTTGCATGCCACCCAACGCCTGCACAAACTTGGCGCTCCAGCGACTGAAGTGATGCCATGGCTCACTCCGCTGTGGAACCGCATGGTGCAGCAACCGGATAGTTGCTCGCCTGCTATGCGCAGCCGTATCGTCATGATGCTGAGTCGCACCTTGTTGATGGTGCCGCCAGATGCTGATTGGTTGGCCAGTATTGACCGCGCCAGACAAACGTATCCGCGTTGGGTGGAATTGCAGTTTCTGGCAGGCATGGTGTGTTGGCACCACGCCCTATGGGGCAAGGCCCAACAAATGTTGGAAATGGCTGCGCCACAACTCATGCAAGCAGAGTTACAGCGCCAAGCGTGGCGCACTTTGGCCTTATTGGCAGAACACAAAGAAGAAACGGCGCGTGCCCAGATTTACTGGAAACGCGCCGCTGAAGTGGTGGTGTCTGATTAGACCAACTCTTTGCGGGTCTCCACCAAGATCAAAGGACCGTCGTCTAAGACCACAGGTGCGGGTCGCTCGCGTGGCACATGGATGGGTTTAGGTTCTGCCGCAATGGCCGCTTGAACTGCTGCAATGCGCGCCGCGTCTGAATTGACCCATTCCAAACCACTGTTTTGCGCAAT